>CANFNA010000013.1 GCA_947448395.1 Chthoniobacteraceae bacterium | reverse complement strand
GTTTGTCCGGGAACTTTTGGGACATCTCGTACTGCTTCAGTTCGTCTCTGGAGTAGATGACCACTCTCCTGACATTCGGCTCGCCGAGGAGGCGAGAAACGCAGCAGTGGCCGAAGGAACCGGTGCCCCCAGTGACAAGGATAGATTGCGCTGTGTGCATGAAAAAAAGAGGGCGTCCCAAAGTCGGGGTCAAGCGAATCGAGGAGCCCCTCTGGATTGGGAGCCTACGTGCTTCGCCTCGGGCCTATCAAGCCCAGTCAACTTTTTGCATCTCCACGGGAGTGCTTCGTTCTAGCCAGCAGTTTTTGGGTTGGAATGACCCAGGGCAAAAGGAGCGAGAGCCCCGCCGAGTCACGGTGACACGGTGGTATCCAAAAACTTGACGTGATCACGAACAAACCCCGGTCGGAGATGATTTGCATCGTAGCGGATAGGCCCCTCATCGTTCTCTGCGATACAGATTTCTCCCTCGCAGAGGTGCTCAAGCGGATCAACCACTTCCGCCCCGTTAATGACAGCAACGGAAGCGATTTCCCGCAGCATCTCACCGTGAGATTCTACATGTTGGGACCTCGTGTAATCGACACGCCGGATCTCTGGCATAGAAAAAAAGCCCCTCTTTGCATAAAGCCTGGGATTGAGGCCCTCGCCATTAGGGGTCGATAAAAGCACCGTCACTCTTTTGTTACTTTCCACCTTCTCGCGAATTAGCCGACCAAGAGCCTCCAAGGCATCCCGTCTTGCAGCACTCTCCGAAAGAGCCCGATTTCCAAAGCGGTATTTCGAGGAGGGTGAAAAATAGAGATCCCACCGAGCCGCGATCACCACCCTGTCAACCCGAGTCTCAGATAGACTGAGCTCCCTGAATGTTTGATGCAAATCTTCAGACCCCGAAACTCCCGCCTTCGAAACTCCGGGTATCGGTGGCACCCCCCCTGCCGTTAGAAAGAGAGCCCCTCTCTCGCTAGTATTCGCGTTTTTCAAAACCTCCCGAATTCTTGGGGCGTATTGCTGCATGTTACTATCCCCAAAAAATAAAGTTAGTTTTCCCTCGCCCCCGACATGATTTAACAACACCGTGCCTCTTTGGCTCAAGCATCTGAGGCCCGAGAGAGAATCCCTGTCCCGAGTAGCAGCAACGCTCTTAAGAAGATCCGCTGGAATGGACCTAGATGGCAGCCTACCCGTGAATGCCAACCATCCAGCAAAGCCAACTAGAAGGAATGCGGCACATAGAAGGCAAACAACCCATTTACCTCTTCCGTGCCTTAACCTCTTCTCGACAAAATAATAAGTAAGCACAGCTAGTATCATGCTAAAGGCGACAGCCTTTAAACAATAAACTGGTTTTGGTTTCGGCCCTTTTAAAATTTGCACAAAGGCCAAAGATGGCCAGTACCAAAGGTAGAGCGGATAACTAATTAGCCAAAACCACACCATCGCAGGCTTGGATAATACCACGCGATTAACCCATGCAGTCTCGCCCCCCTCGATCAGCATAACCGTTCTTAAGACAGGAAGTAATGCCCTCCATCCCGGATAAGGATCGCCATGTTGAAAAGCGGCCATTCCTACCGCTATGAGTACTATACCTGCCAATGAAAAGGCGTTGCTCACCCCGGGGCTCTTTTTCCCGCTGCCCTCGGCAAAGTGGTGCCTCGCCAGCAAGCTCCCACCTGGGAATTACCAGATGCGTACGGCATCAGATAAAAAGCAAGCACCTCGCTTTTCTCTGACATCACCAAATTCCCAACGAGGGAAGCCGTTAACAACAATCCGAGGACACGTAAAAGCGGCCAGTTCTTTCTAGATACAAGCAGAAACAAGGGTGGAAAAAAGATGTAGAACTGTTCCTCGACCGCCAGAGACCACAAATGCAAAAGTGGTTTCAGATTCGCCGCCACATCAAAATACCCGCTTTCTCCACACAAGACGAGATTTTGAGAAAACATTATCCCAGCCGCTAAATGTTTCCCCAGTTGCTTGAACTCGTCGGGCAGCAAAATCAACCACCCATACCCAAAGCAAAAGATCAATACGGCGATGAGGGCGGGGAACAACCTTCGCACTCTCCTCACATAAAACTCCGCAAAGCTAAAGACGCCTCTGACACTCTCCTTATACAATATTCCGCTGATCAAATACCCACTTATTACAAAGAAAATATCCACCCCAGTATATCCACCTGGAACCATCTTGGGGAACGCATGGTAAATAACCACACCGAGTACCGCCACTGCTCTCAAACCATCAATGTCTGTACGATACCTTAAAGCGCTCATACTGTGAGAACAAGGATCTCAAGCGGCTGCGAACCTTAAATGGAATCCATCGACCACCTCAAAGTAAGGGGCACACCAAAGGTTCAAATTAAAGGGGCGCTGATCCAATGCTCGAGGCCTCTTCGGGGTGAAAAGGTCTGCCTCAAGAACCGGCTGTGGGACGAACGCTGTATCATCTGGGAAGAGCCAAAAGGTCCCCGTGCTCGGCCACGCCGTGACGGATGCTCATTATGTAATCCTCCCGCATCACGAACAAGTCATAGCCAAGGTCTGTCAGAAACTCCTCGACCTGCTCCGGACTAAATCCGGCATTTTTCCACTGTCTTTGGCTAAATTCAAAAACGAGGACGGGCTTGAAACGCTCCAAGGTCTTTTTCGCGCCCAGAAGTACGTGCCACTCGTGTCCCTCAACATCCATTTTAATTAGGTCGACCCGCTCTAACTTTTTCCCACTAACCACGTCATCCAATAATTCAACGTCGACCGACACTTCCTCACATCCCCCCCCAAGGTTCGCTCGATGCATGCTGGCCAAGCCCTGATTGTGATCCAATTCGGCCGGAATAAAGATGCTGGAGCGTCCCTGATTGTCGCTCAAAGCAACTGGTAGAAGCTCTACGTGGTCGAACCGATTCAGGCGGACGTTAGAGCGAAGTCGCGCGAGAATTCTCGGGTTAGGTTCAAAAGCAAGGACTCGCCCCTGATTTCCAACCGCACTCGCCATGACCAGCGTGTGACATCCTATATTGGCCCCGATGTCCAAAGCCACATGCCCCGGCTTCAACGACCGAGAAAGGAAGTTCGCTACCCATGCTTCGTAGTAACCTTTGCACAAAATCTTCCTTTCCACCCAACTCTGCACGTCCAAATGCATTAAGAGATCTCCATGATAGGGAGCTACGATTTGCAATCGATCCGCCTTGTCCTTGGAGAAATAGCACAACCAATCAATCAGCCTTGTGATCGGTTTGCCTCGAACGAGGCGCGCCAATCTGAACACCATTCTGATTAACCGCAACCGTCTAACAAAACGTTTCTCCTCTTGGCGCTGATTGACCTTCATGCGCGTTGTTTTATGTAATTCACTAGAGAACCTCAATTCATTTACCGCCGTACGGCGCACATGACACCATAACGCGCCACCACAGGAATGTGTGAAGATCGGGAGTCCTGACTGTAGTTCGGCTGGTCAGTTAAATCCAAATAAAGTGGTCGCGCATGAGTACCCCTGCCCACTTCTCGCAACAGCTCTTGCTTAGAAGCTTCTCTCAACGCGGACCACGATAATGAGGTCAGGTTTTTCGTTCGAGCGTTCGAGCAATTTCGGCAACTTTTCATCGGGAAGCCAGTCCCTCCAGTGTCCGACATACGAGATCTCTTTAAAGGTGCCGTTAATGTAGGGCCGGAGTCCGTCGGCGAAGGAATCTCCGATGATCCAAACGCGCTTATCGGTCACCGCCCTCGAGTTGTGAACAACCTCACATCGGAATGGCGCCTTCTGTGCTTTTACGGTAGATGGCAGAACCCTTAATTCGGGCGCAATCGGCCATATAGCCTCGTAGTTATCCACCGTGTTCGGAATCACATCTTTCAATCCGGACAGCTCTAAGAGGTCGCCGGAATACGCGACGGAGCTCGGACGCAATTCAACGTTAAGCTCCGGCAGGCCGATCTTTTTTGTCAATCCTTGCCAAGCCACCAAGGAGCCAAGCTGGTTCCAGTGACTGTCAGTTTTCCAATAAAGTAAACCGTTGGACTTTCGTTCGTTTAAATCCTTCAAGGGGTCGTATACGACTAGATTTGGAACATCCACCAACCCCTCAAGAAAGAAATCCACGTATCTCCGCAGCGAGGGCTGTAGCTCGTCTGGTAGATATTCCGAATAAATGCGATCCTTGTCGGGCCCCACCATTAGAGCTACAGGCACACCACACTTTTCCCCTGCCCGCGCCAAATTTGAAATTTGTGCTTTGAAGGTTTGCAGCTGCCTTGCTGAGGGAGTAACGCGCAATTCCAACTTCCGAAGTGTGTTGTCATGCTTATTGCCGAGAAACAGCCATTTTTCTTTCCCAGAATACCACCGATCCGAGCCGAACCGGGCAACCAGTTCGGCATATCCTTTTCGAACAATAAGCAAGGAACGTTTCTCTGGTAAATTATTTTTGGCTAGAACACCAATGGTTAATATCACCGCCAACGAAGCAGAAAGTCCCAACACAACCATTTTGGGACGCGTTCCGAATCGGAGGGGCTTTTCGATCAACCAATAGGTGAGCACCGCAAGGGCGAACGTAGCCATTAGCACTACGAGTCGCGATGCTATCGAGGGTACGGCGCCGTCTTCAATAATACGAAGGAAAACAAGGAGCGGCCAGTGCCATAGATATAGCGGATAACTAATAAGGCCAATCCATACCATAGGGCGCGCGGCCAGTAGGTTGCGGTTCACCCAGCCCGCCGGCCCGGCTGCGATCAAAAGAACAGCACCCAGTACCGGCACCAGCGCAAGGGCTCCCGGCCATGGAACCTTAGCGTGATATCCTGCAACGCACGCTGCGATCAGCAGGAAGCCCAACAGTGAGGCGCAGCTGCGAAGTGTTGTCAACGCCTGACAGCTCTTGAACTCTTCCAAAGGGCTCGCGCGGTTGAAGACCGGGGACAGTCGGGAACTCTGTGAGAGGGCTAGGAGAGCCCCCGATATCATTTCCCAAAATCGGTGGTGCGGTAGATAAAAGGCCTTAACGGGGTCACTACGTACGCCTTGTTCCGCCAAAACGAAGGAGGCCATTAAGGTTAGTATCAACCCAAGAATGAGGTTAGGTGGCCGACGCCACAAAAGCCAAACCATCAAGGGGAAGGCCATATAAAACTGCTCCTCTATTGCTAAGGACCATAGGTGCAGGAGCGGTTTCATCTCCGAATCGACATCGAAGTATCCGGCTTCGCGCTGCAAAATTATATTCTGCACGAAGCCGGCACCGGCGGCGAGATGCTTACCCAAAAGCCGAAACTCGTCCGGGAGGAGTAGAAGCCAGCCGAGGGTATAACAGGCGGAAAGCACTACGATTAGTGCAGGGAAAATTCGGCGTACTCGCTTGGCATAAAACTCCGAAAAGCTAAACGTTCCACGCTCGAGACTACGGAAAATTATCAGGGAAATTAGATAACCCGATATTACAAAAAAAACATCTACTCCTACAAATCCCCCCGGAGCACAAGCCGGGTAGAGGTGAAACAAGATCACTGGGAGAATTGCCACCGCTCGAAGGCCATCGATGTCCGGGCGATAACTAGGATGGTAAATAGGGTTTACGGATGAGGCTCTGTGCATTTTGCCAAGCGATGGGATCAACCCTCCGGCCAAGCGCCCGAGGAGTTCAATGACGAAGACGGAGCAAATCCGCGCCAAAAAGGCTATCGACCCAACTCCAAACCTGCAATCCGGAGGATCTCCCTCATGTTCATTTCCGAGGAAAATCGCTGGCGGACGACCTCGCGTCCCGCTCTGGCAAGGGTTCGCATCCGTTCGGGATTGGACAGAGCCTCATCTAAGACCGAGGCCCACGCTGCCACCTGATTCGGATCGGCAAGTAGCCCGGTGGCAGCATGCTCGACCGTCTCCGGAATTCCACCGGTTCGACTCGCAATTACCGGCACCCCAAGGGCAAGGGCTTCGATTTGGGCCATGCCCAATGGTTCATAACTTGAGGGCATCACCAATAAATCCGAGCGCGAGATGAGCGAGGCCACTGGGCTGATCATGCCCGCCATGTAAACTCTCGATTCCAACCCCAAGCGCCTGATTTCACTGTTGATTCGCTCCCTTTCGCCTCCTTCTCCAGCAATCACATATCGAACGTCAGGCCAGCGTTCTCTGAGATCGTGCAAGGCTGACAGGAGTGTCATGTGCCCCTTCTCGCCGCGAAGCATGGCCACGTGGACAATGATCGGACCGCCCTTCCGCATCAGCCAAGTTTCCAAGGGGGGAGGCAATGCCGACGACGCGTTTTGATCGAGGGCTGCGAAATCGATTCCGGGATACACGACGTGCAGGCGTTCGGACTGAACCTTCGGATTGGCCAGCAAACAGCCCTTTAAATAGCCGCTTGGGAGCATGGTGGCATCAACAAGACGGTTGTAGGAAAATGCTCGAGCCTTCCCAGGTTGGTACGTTCGCGAGCGCAATAAGAAGGGTCTGCTCTTCACGAGACGCGCTGCGATGGCGAGGTTGTTAGTGTCGTGTCCGCTGTGGCAAATGGCGAGGAGGGGCCTGTTTCGCGCAATCCATTCGCGGAGGATTAGAATGGTGCGGATGTCAAAGCTGTTGCGAAAGCCTAGGGTTAGCACGTTCAGCCCCTTTTCCCTGGCAACCTCCTCAACGCGACTCCCAAGTCGACACGCTAAGGCTGTTTGAAATCCGTTGGCCTGCATGACCGCCATTTGCTGCATAAATTGCAACTCTTGCCCCCCACATTTCGAGAGGACTCCGTAAACAAGATGTGCTTTGCCATTGCGGTGAGGTGTTTTGGGGTTCAGCAGGCCTCCCAAATTTCGCGGATCAGAGTACCGTGAGCAGTAAGAGGGAAGAGATTAAAGCACAAACGGCAGCCCGTCTCGTTCCATCTCAGGCATCCACACGTTACTCGACTCTAAAACTCTCAAAAACCGCCGTTTTAAACACACTGCATCGAGGATCTCGAAATCAATTGCCTCTGCGAACTCTCACTGCTCGAGAGCTGGCGCAAATTTAGCCCCTCCCTCAGAATCCTCTTCTTAAACCCCCTCCCGGTCGAAGTCATCAGCATCAACAAGATGGCCCAAGAATATTGCCGCATCCTCGACCACAATGTTTACAGACTCCAAACGTGCGCCACCCGCCTCACCAACACCTACCGACCAGACATGCGCATCAAAAACGCCCGCCAAAACCGCCTTGGCATTTACATTCGGCAAGATCCTCCAAAACCAGCCCGCCGAAATCTGAAACGGTACCAAACTCTTCGATTTTACCCACTTCGATGACTACGTGGATTCATTGCTTCTCGCTGCAGCCTGCAAATCTACAGACGGCGAAGTCTTCAACCTTGGGGGTCTCGAAACAGTCACGCTTTCTGCCCTCGGCGAACTTCTGCGCGAAAGCAAATTAATATCGAAGATTACTATTCGGATTTATGGAAAACTCAGGCAGCGTCGGGTGGCGGCCGAAAATCCAACTGACCGACGGCTTCACGCAAACGCTCGGCTAATACACTCCAAGCACCACCCTCGAGTTGGATTTCGCTAAAGGGTCCCCCTAATCTGCGAAATCCAGTTTAGTAAAGATCCCGAGCCAGACCAAATCCCTTCCGCGTCCAAGGTTCCATGCACTCTCTCCATTTCCCTCTTGCCCGCACTGGGGGCTCCTCCCTAATTTCTCCCTCCCTCTCTGGGGAATGGGTAGATACCGAAGTGGCCAAACGGGGCGGACTGTAAATCCGCTGGCTTACGCCTTCGCTGGTTCGAATCCAGCTCTGCCCACCACCCCCGAGGTGTTTTTCGCCCGCGCCCGCTCTACCACCCCGCGCTCTCAACCTCCCAGAGACGCCCAGCCGCTTGCCACTCCAGCAGCAGCTCTCGGAAACGCTCCACCGCCGGCGTCTCCTCACTCTCCCGCCACACCACCACCAAGGGCACCGTCACAGCCGGTTCCAACGCCACAAACCTCAGCGGCGCATCCACCCCTCGCATCACGCTGTCCGTCACCACCCCCACCCCCGCTCCCGCCTCTACATAGCTCATCACTGTGCCAATCAAACTCGGCGTCTGAGCAAGCCGCGGCGCAAAACCGGCCTCCCGACACCCCGCCAGTACCGCATCGTGTAAACCCACCCCCTCTCGCCTCGCCAACACAACCAGTGGCTCCCGCTCCAGTTGCCTCCAAAACACACTCGCCTCCCCAGCAAAGCAGTGCCCCTCAGGCACCACCACCCCCAGCCGCTCCTCCCTCAAAAGCGCCGTCTTCAGCCCCCCCCATTCCCCAGCAAACGGCACCGGCCGCGTCAACCCGACCGAAAGTCGCCCCCGCGCCACCATCTCCCAAACCCGCTCCGGAGTCCGCTCCTCCAAATGCAAACTCACCCTCGGAAAACGGCTCCGGTACTCCCCCAATATTCGCCCCAAGAAAGGCTGCGTTGGCGGCCCAATGTATCCCAGCCTCAATTCCCCCTCCTCGCCCGCCGACGTCCGCTTCACCCGCCTCACCGTCTCTTCCCACCGCTCCATCAAGAGAACCGTCTCCCGCAACAACACCCCTCCCGGAGCCGTCAACCTCACCCGACTCCGATTGCGATCCAATAACTCCACCCCCAGCTCCTCCTCCAACTCCTTCACCGCCCGACTCAACGCCGGTTGCGCAATCCGCAACCGTTCCGAGGCCCTAGAAAAACTCAGTTCCTCAGCCACCGCCTGAAAATAACGCAAATGACGAAAATCCATAGCCTGCCGCCGGTTATGCCAATCCGGCATTAGTGATATAACAAAGCTCTATTTCCGTTACAAGCATTCCAGGTGTACCACTGAGCTACGCAGCCGATGAACAATCTCCAGCTGGCCATCCATTTCTTCCTTCAACTCGCTGCCATCCTCCTCTTCTGCAGACTCGTCGGGGCCGCGGCTGCCCGCCTCGGCCAACCTCAGGTCGTCGCCGAAATGATCGCAGGTGTCCTCCTCGGCCCCTCTCTGTTCGGACTGCTGCTCCCAGAACTCCAAGCCTGGCTATTCCCGTGGGACAAAACCCAAACCCTGCGCGACACCCAAAGCTACCTTTTCCCAGCCTCCCAGCTTGGTCTGGCCCTCTACATGTTCATCGTCGGAATGGAATTCCGCATGGATATCATCCGGAAAAAACTAGCTAGCTCGATGGCCGTTTCGGCCGCAGGAATGCTGGCGCCCTTTATCCTCGGCGCCGCACTCGGCTGGCTGTTCTTCCACCACACGGAACTCTTCCCGAAACGCACCTCTCTCGTGGAGGCGATGCTCTTTCTCGGCGCCTCGATGTGCATCACCGCATTTCCGATGCTCGCACGCATCATCCATTTCAAAGGACTCAATGGCACCACCATGGGCACTGTCGCCATCGGCGCGGGCGCCATCGATGACGCCACCGCGTGGTGCTTGCTTGCCGTTGTCCTCGCCAGCTTTGACGACAACTGGTTTCACGCAGTCCAAAACATCGGCGGAGGAATCGCTTACGTCGCAGTCACGCTCGCTCTCATCCGGCCTTTGCTCGCGAAATTCCAATGTCACCTGCTTCAAGGACAGTCGCTCTCTGAAGCCGGCCTCGTCGTCTGTCTTGCCCTCATGGCTCTCGGCGCTTGGGCCACGGATACCCTCGGCCTTCATGCCGTCTTCGGCGCCTTTGTGATGGGCGCGGCCATGCCTCGAGGCGTGGTCACCAAAGACCTCATTAGCCGCGTGCAACCGCTCACCTTGGCACTCTTACTACCGCTCTTTTTCACCTATTCCGGACTGAACACAAAAATCGGCCTTCTCAACAACAGCACCCTCTGGATCCTCTGCATCGCCGTGCTAGCAGCAGCCATCCTCGGCAAAGGAGTCGCCTGCTGGCTCGCGGCCAGGGCCACGGGCATCTCAAACCGGGAGGCCATGGGCATTGGCGTCCTCATGAATGCCCGAGGACTCATGGAACTCATCATCATCAACATCGGCCTCCAACGCGGGATCATCTCCGAAAGTCTCTTTGCGATCCTCGTCATCATGGCCGTCGTTACCACGCTGATGGCTTCCCCCATCTTCGACCGCTTGGTCACTCCCTCTCTAAGCCCCAGCACCCCAAACTCTCCCGACAATCCGCCTCCGCCGCTGCAACCCAATCTGAACCTGAATTGATTATGACGCCTTCTAATAACTCCCTCGCATTTGACGCCATCATCATCGGAGGCGGGCCCGCCGGAGCGAGCACGGCAGCTATCCTTGGGGAACAAGGACACCGGGTGCTTTTGATCGAGCGCGAAAAGTTTCCGCGCTACCACATCGGCGAGTCGCTCATCCCCTTCACTTTTGGTCCCCTCGAGCGCCTCGGCCTGATCCCGAAAATGCGGGCTTCCTGTTTCACCAAAAAATACAGCGTGAGCTTTGTGCAACCCGATGGGAAACGCTCGCAACCCTTCTATTTTTTCAACCGCTACGATCGCGAAACCGTTGCCCAAACATGGCAGGTTAGCCGCGCTGAATTCGACCACATGATGCTCGATCACGCTCGGGAACGCGGCGTGGATGTTCGCGAGGAAAGTTCCGTCCACAAACTGCTCATGGACGGCGACAAGGTCATCGGGGTGGAGGTGACCGAAAAATCAGGCAGGGTTTATCAAGCCTTTGCTCCCATCACCGTGGATGCGACTGGCAAAGAGGCTTTCGCCTCCAAACAAAAGGGATGGCGAATGAACGACCCCTACCTCAACAAAATCGCCATCTGGACTTACTACAAAGGATCTAAACGAGGGGAAGGCATCGACGAAGGCGCAACAACCATCGCCTTTGTTCCCGAAAAAGGCTGGTTCTGGCATATTCCTCTTCACAACGATACCGTGAGTGTCGGAATTGTTGCGGAAGGCAAATACCTCACACGCGGCGGCGTGAAAGAACCTCGGGCCATGTTTGAGCGGGAAGTGGAACAAAACCTCTGGATCAAGGAACACCTCGCAACGGGTGAATGCACCCAAGAGTTTTGGGTGACTAGCGAATATAGCCGCCACTCCAAATATTGCGCCGGCCCCGGCTTGTTACTCACCGGCGATGCATTTGCCTTCCTGGATCCAGTGTTTAGCAGCGGTGTGATGCTCGCCCTCAAGAGCGGCGTTTTGGCGGGAGAAACCATTCATGAGGGACTCCTCGCAGGAGACCTCTCGCCCGCACGCTTCACTGCGTACGGCGCAACCATGCGTGAAGGTGTGGAGAATATGCGCAAACTCGTCTACGCCTTTTATGACGTTAACTTCTCTTTCAAAGACGTCGTCATGCGTCACCCAGAAGCAGGAGACCTCATCACTGACTGTCTCTCCGGAGATCTAAACCGCGACTACTCTCAACTATGGGAATGGATCCGAGAGATCGCCCCGCTTCCCGAAACCCTTCCCTATGGGTCGCCCCTTCAGGCTGCCGTTTGACGCACCCTCGCCATCTCGGCCAGATTGAGGAATAATGAGGGTCATGTCCCCCTCCAAAACTCCTCTCTACGCTACTGCCCTTTGGATATGCTGCTCCTGCTTCGCTCAAGCTCAATCGCCGGCGTCCAACGAACCGACCAACGCTAAAGAAGCTGCGGCAAAAAAAGCCGCTGCGGATCAGAAGCTTGATCAGGATTACCTCGACCTTGTTGCAAAACTTCCGCCCTCAGAACAGGCTTGGGAAGGGGCACTCCAAGCTAACCTTGGCTCGTTTTATTTGCCCCATCACAAACGCGACAAAGTCTCGAAACGCTCCAACGCCTGGGACTACGTCGCAGACGATCCCGCCCTACCAAAAATTCTCCTGATCGGTGACTCCGTCTCCCGCGGGTACACGCTCGCCACACGATCTGAGTTGAAAGGGAAAGCGAACGTTCATCGCGCCCCGGAAAACTGCGGCCCCACCGCAAATGGCATCAAAAAAATCGACGTTTGGCTCGGGGATACAAAGTGGGATGTCATCCACTTCAATTTCGGTATCCATGACCGAGCCACCCCGATTGCCGACTATACGGCTCGATTGGAGCAACTCGTGGAGCGCTTGAAGAAGACCGGCGCCATATTGATTTGGGCCTCGACCACCCCGATCCCGGACGATGCCGCTAAGAATCAATCCAACCAGTCGATTATTGAACGCAATCAGGCCGCAGTGAACCTTATGGAAAAACATCAGGTTCTCACCAACGACCTCTACTCCGCCATCAGCCCCCGACTCCCTGAGCTTCAAAATCCAAACGACGTGCACTTCACAGCGGCAGGCTACGACTTCCTGGGAAAGACGGTTGCTCAATCCATCGCGAATATTCTGAAGTCGGGAGGCCGTTGAGTGTGACGTTAATTCTGAAGCCCCAGCGTTCACTAATCCTCCCGTTTTCTAGTCGTCCTCTATGAGACACCAACCCGTTGATTCCTCCCTCTTCAGCGCAAACCGCAAACGTCTTGCCTGCACGCTCGAACCTCAGTCTGTCGCGGTCGTGAACGCGAATGACCTGCTACCCGTCAACGCCGATGCAACTCTTCCGATGCAGCCCAACTCGGATCTGTTTTACCTCTCCGGAATCGAGCAGGAAGAATCCATCCTATTGCTCGCCCCCAATTCGGCGCACGAGACATGGAGAGAAATTTTGTTCATTCGTGAACCGAATGAACTCATGAGGATCTGGGAGGGCCACAAACTATCGAGAGACGAGGCATCGAGAATCTCGGGAATCAAAACGGTGCATTGGCTCTCCGATTTTCCAGCGATTTTTCGGCAACTGATGCACGAGTCAAATCAGGTCTACCTCAATCAAAACGAGCACGGACGTGCCTCGTCTGAAATGGAGACGCGCGAGGACCGTTTTGTGCGCGACTGCCTGAAACGCTTTCCTCTCCAACAATACAAGCGACTGGCTCCGCTGTTGCATCGCCTTCGACTGGTCAAATCTGAGATTGAACTTGAGCTGATGCAGAAGGCCGTAAGCATCACGAATGCGGGATTCAAAAGGGTCTTCCGCTATGTCAGACCGGGGATCAACGAAGCCGAAATCGAGGCGGAATTCGCGCACGAATTCATTCGCAGCCATGCTTATTTTGCTTACTCACCCATCGTCGCCTCCGGTTCGAACGCCTGCATCCTCCACTACCAGACCAACGACCGTCCCTGCCGCGACGGAGATCTTCTGCTGCTCGATGTCGGCGCTAAATACGCCAACTACTCGGCCGATCTCACGCGAACCATTCCGGTGAATGGTCGGTTTACACGCCGTCAAAAGGCCGTCTACAACGCCGTCCTTCGCGTGATGCGCGCCGGAATTGAGGGCGCTGTAAAAGGGAAAACGCACCGTGATTGGACCCGTGAGGCACAGGAGCACATGAACGAGGAGCTGCTGGAGCTCGGCTTACTCAAGCCGCGTGACATTCGGAATCAAACGCCAGGATCCTTTGCTTGCCGAAAGTATTTCATGCACGGACTGGGCCATGCCCTTGGTCTCGACGTTCACGATGTAGGCTCGATGGCGCAACCCTTTGAGGCCGGCTGGGTGCTCACCGTCGAACCAGGCCTTTACATTCCAGAAGAGGGATTTGGCATTCGGCTCGAAAACAACGTGCTCATCACCACCGAAGGCCCCAAGGACCTCACTGCCGATGTTCCTGTTGAAGCCGAAGAAATCGAAGAACGGATGGCAAAAAATCTGCGCCGCAAAATTTCTATCCGACGGAACGCTTCGCAAAAAACAAAGCGGTCCGCCTAATTCAAGCAACTCGTTTAAAGTCGGATGCGCGACGCGCCCGCCTTACCAGCTGCCTCGTTCCAAGAGTGGAGCTGAAGCTTTTCAAGCGATCGCTCCAGCGATGTTGAAAATTCATCTAACTCAAGCCCCAGAACCTTCGCTGCCTCGTCATAGCGCAAACCCTCACGAAGTAATTCGAGCGCCTTCTGTTCCTGACTCGAGAGCCTCATAGGCCGCTCGTTTTCAGCCCGAGAAGGTTCACCCAAAACCTCCAGAACTCTTCTCGCCACGGGCGCCGTGATGGGGGAACAGCCCTTCAATCCGTTACGAATTGCTCTCAGCAGCTCCGCGCAGCGGACCGGCTTTAGCACGTAGCCAAAAGCCCCAGCGCGCAAGCTGTTGAAAACGACCTCCGGATTCAGCTGCGTGGTCAGCACAATGACGCGGGGCTTGGGTTCAAAAATCGAAAGCGCATGGATACACCGAATAGCGCTCACCCCAGACAGCTGGAGGTCCATCAGAATAACCTCCGGCCTTTTGTCCGGCACACTTTCCAAAACATCTTCTGCAGATCGAAAAGAACCCACACATTCAAGATCCCCTTCGCCAGACAACATGGCCAACAATGCGCGACGCGCCTGCTCGTCACTATCGACAATCGCGTAGGAGATGCGCTCTGAAGGACTCAACGCACTCATCGGTCCAACGGCATCGATAAAAGAATCGCAACAGCGCCACTCTTTGAAATCGATAGATCTGCCTCTCCTCCTAGTTTTTCGAGCACATGCGCAACCGGCTCGATCTTGAGTCGATCCTGCGCAGAGCCCGAAAGCGCTCGCTCAGAAGCCATCGTCACCTTGATGTGGCGACGCTCAATTCGAATGGAGATATGGATGACTTCCTTTCCATTTAATTTTGCGAGTTCCCCCACGCTGTCCAAAACCGCTTGGAATAAATAATAACGCTGACCCGGTCCGAGAGTCAGCCCCAAGTCCGGAGCGGGAAGATCAAACCGGAACGTCGCTCCTGAATCATAGAAACGGATTTGCAGGTGATTGCAAAGAAATGGAACGAGAGCCTGTAGGGAATCGTTGGAGGGATTTGCAAGCCACCCGATTTCATCCAACAGACGAGTCAGATTTTTTGACACGTCAAAACTCTCCCCCAAACTCCTGCTCGCCGCGGTTGGATCGGCTTTATCACGATCCACAAGATCGAGAAGCTGCCCTAGGTGTGAGAGTTTAGGACCAAAGCTCTCGTGAAAGTCGCGGATAATGCGGCTCCTTTCCCGTTCTTGCATTCGCTCTCTCTCGGCAGCCGCAAGCAGCCTCTTCATACGGATTCCGGCCAGTTTGTAGGCGCCAGCAATAAACGCTCCACTACCGAGCAAGATCACGATCCATCGAAAGCCCGGGCTTTGAGAGAGAGGCGGCAAAATCGAAATCGGCAAACTGACATCGCCCCCCAACGGCAAGCCTCCAACGCTAAAAGTGCGCAGTTTAAGAATGTAATCCCCTGGCGGTAAATCGCTGTAAGAAATCAATGCAGGTCCACTCCATCCGACGGAAAAGGCCTCACGCCATTCGATAACGACCCTCAACGCACCCTCTAGGGCAATCGCGCTATCCTGTTTTTGGGACCAACCGCCGTACGCCTTCGCACGCTCATCGCGAAGCACGAGCATCGGAGGACGGTCCCCCCTTTGGAGCAACGAAGCCACCTCCTTAGCCGTTCCATGGGGTGTCCAACCTTCCAACTCATTGCGAAGCTGCCCCGTTGCGACACCGCTAGGCGAAATGAGCTCGATGCGTTTATCTGCTCGTTCCTGTGAGCCATACTGGAGCGTGACGACCAACGCCTCTAACCCATACACACCGACGGTCTGTTTTGACCCTCCGCTGCCAGTCCAAAACTGCAAAGCACTGGCGCCCTCAGGGACTTCCACCACCTCACGACGAGACACTGGACGCGATCCTTCCAAAGTGCCGGTCCAACCCTCACTCTCGCTAGTCACCGCAAACTCTTCCGAACTAAGGTGCATACCCTGCTCGCCTAAAAATCTCGCCGAAAATCGCATCTCGCCACCCGGATCACGCCATTCCCGATCATATCCCTCGAGCCGGTAACGCACTCTCGGAACCTCTGTGTCGCCCACCTGTGGAGGTTGGAGGTGGAGTACCACATCGCGAATCAAAGGAGGCACTCTTAACTCGCTCGAAAACGACGCAGCCTTTCCATCCAAACGAGCCCAATCCACTTGGTAGTCCTCGGCAGCCAATAACGCCGAGGCACTCCAAACCCCAAGCAGCAGGACATGGAAAAACAAGCTGGTGAGAGCTCTTAAAATAGGCACTGGGAGTCTGGACTGCATCAGAATGTAGGCCTGAAACGTCGTGCTTTTGTCTCTACTTCTCAATGCAAATACAGCTCCTCAAAATCGAGAATGCAGCCTTTACCGGCAGGAGTGATCATATCATCGAATAGATCGTTCTGAATGTCAGATTGATACGCTCAGCGTTCACCGTTTTCGTCTTTGGAAGACTATGCACCCAGTGGTGCTGCGTTTCAGCGGACATCACCAAAAGACTCCCATGAGCGAGCGAAAGAGAAAACGTCTCCCGCGTAACACGGTGCTTGAATGAAAATTTCCGGACCGCACCGATGCTAACGGACGCGATCATCGGGTGTTTTCCAAGAGTCCGCTCATCATCACTATGCCAGCCCATTCCTTGGCTGCCATTTTCGTAGAGATTCAAAAGACACGAGTTAAACGACGCACCCAATGAACTCTGCACCTTCGTCCTTAAAGTTTGCAGAACCGGAGTCCATGGCAGACCTGTTTTCGTGGACCCAGAGTACCGATAGGCCAATCGGTCATCCGCGTACCATGCGACTTTTCGCCCTGTGACCATCCGGCGGCCAAAAAGGATGCACACATCGTTTTCCCAAGGCACCTCGTGGTAAAGTTCGTGCGATAATTGGTCCGCCGACTCACGGGAAAGAAACTCGGGCCAGTACTGCACCCGCCCATCACGCGGGAGAAGGTTGTCGCTATTTTTCGAGAGAGACGCAGACCCGGAAGGCACAACAATTGGGAGGTTGCAGAGGGATTATTTTGCTCCCGCCTCGGAAGGGTCCGCCCGAAACGGAATCCATTCACCCCAGACAGAGGGTTCCACCGCAAGCGATGCGTCGGACAATTCTCCTCGCTGAAATCGCTCAAATTTTTCAGCCACAGAATCCCAAGCACAGACCTCAAATGCCACGCGATCGCCCACCCTTAAGGAGGCTGTCTCGGTGAGCCTTTGCTCCTTCATACTCCAAGCATAAACGAGGCAGTCCCCAGCCGACTCACCTCCGTCTTGATCCAATGTGACGTCTACCAACCTCAACGCCACAATGTGCTCCTTGTAAGGAACCGATCCAGGCCGCGAAATTGGGCCCATCTCGGCCACAGTGCCCCATACTCGACGCTTACCCGGTGCGGGCGGGCAAAAGTAAGAAGACGTCTTTTTCTCCCCCAACGTCATCTCCAAAAAACGCCAATCCCCGAATGCTAGCTCGCGGGACGCAAACTCCCAAATCACCAGTTTCTTTCCGTTTAATCGGTCACGCCCTGCGGCCAGCTCACGCTGGAGCATCCCCCTCGTGGCAAAGGCCCCGTCACTGTTGCGACTCATCACATCCAAGGGCTGCCCCAAGGCGAGACTGAGGTGTTCTGCAAAGCCCGCCGATTCGCCCCAACCCATGCTTCCGAGCGAAAAGATGTTGGTAAAACTATCTCCCAATAAGAGCACTTCCGATGTCGGATCCGCCTTCCAAAGCGCCGCGCCGCGGTGAACTGGGAGGACTGAGACCGTTTGCTTTGGAAATAGCATCTGCGTGTCAGGAAGACCCAACAACGCATACGTATCGCCATGGTTGCTCACATGCTGAAGCTCTCCTGCCGCCATTGCGCTGGCACCATCCGAAGGCCCAAACTCCAGATGCTCTCGGATCCATCCCGCCAAGGCCTCCGAAACTGCGCGCATGCCCTCCGGCGCCCAATGGGTGTCGGTTTGAAGGTACTGAGACTTTCCTGTCTCCCGCATGCGCGCTTCTAAAACATCCGATGGGTCAAAAAGATCAATCCGGTGGTCGGCAAGTTTTTGCCTCCATGACCCATAAGAGCGGTTCTGAATAAGCTGCCCCGACGACGAGCGGACTAGGCGCGCCCCCTCGAAAACGGGTTTTACTGGGGCTGGAACAATGAGCAGCCGAATCCCTCGGGCCGCCAACTGCCGACGAAAATCGAGAATCGCGACAAGCGGATCAGGCTGTATTCCCAATTGCTCTCGACGCTTATGAAGTTGGTCGGCATTCAGAAAACCCGGACCGACTACTGAGTCCCAATCCTTCCGGAAGAAAAGCCATCCGTCGGGGGCTACAAGCGCTTGCTCATTCCCTGCCCGAAGGTGCTGAGTCAGAATCATCTGAATCGAAGGCCTAAGGACCTTCACCAGCGCAGCATGTTGATCAAGAGCCTGCTCGGCGTCGCGAGTCGTACGCGGCTCTGGCAGTAAATGCCAAAGATCGCTGACAGAATGCAAAGATGCCCACTGCCCCTTTGTTGGAAATAGTCGATACAAGGCGTCGATAAATGCGCCTCCCCAAGGGCCTCGGCTCCCAGCATAAAACCCAGTTTCACCGACTATACCCGCAAGCAAGGTGAGCAGAAAAAACAATACTAACGCGCCCCGTGAGACACCGTGAAACTGAGTTGTGGACAGACACTCCAATGCCTCTTCTTCGCGGTCTAATGCGGCAACCCGTGAAGACGCAGCCGGTATTTGCAATGCTCCGCTCATATCAGAAGATAAAATAGATGAACGGGTTGTAGTCTTGTGTAAGCAGAGCCACGATGCCAGCCCAGCCAATGAGGGCAATTGCACAGGCCTTCCACAAATTCAAGCGCTGGGTCCAATCCCAAGTCTGACGCCCAAAGGCAACGACGGTGAGCGCGATGCCAAGACTGCCTACAAGATAAGGTTGTTGAGAAACTCCAAACACCCAAGGCGCGTCGATTGGAGGCGTACCCGGCAGCATCGCCTGCAGATAGGAAAGCGCTGATGGCAGGTTCGGCGCACGGAAGAAAACCCAGCCCACGATGACCACGAGCATCGTCAGTAAACCACTGCACAAGGAAGGAACGCGCAACTGCGTCCGCGTCTGCAAAAAGCGCTCGGCGGCCAGTCCACTGCCATGGAGAGCTCCCCAGACGAGAAAATTCCAAGAGGCGCCGTGCCATAGACCGCCAAGGAGCATCGTGATGAGCAAGTTGAAGTAGGTGCGCCCTTCACCATGCCGGTTTCCTCCAAGCGGTATATACAGATACTCGCGCAACCATGTAGAAAGTGAAATGTGCCAACGCCGCCAAAACTCGGTGAGCGAGGCAGATCGGTAGGGCGCGTTAAAGTTACGAGCGAAATAAAATCCGAACATTAACCCAAGCCCGATGGCCATGTCTGAATACCCGCTAAAATCAAAATAGATCTGCAACGCATATCCAACCGCACCCGCCCAAGCGTCCCAAAAGCCTCGGGCTGCAGCATCAAAACTGGCATCGGCAATTTTGCCACAGGGATTTGCCAGTAGCACTTTCTTCCCCAATCCCATAAAAAAAAATGCAGCGCCTCGGCTGAATTTTTCAAGCGTCAGCGTCCTGCTTTTGAGCTGCTCCGCAAGAAACGAAAACTTCAAAATTGGTCCTGCAACCAAGTGCGGAAACATCGACACAAAGCACGAAAAGTCGATGAAGTCCTCCATCGCTTCCGCATCACCACGATAAACATCGATAATGTAGCTCAGCGCTTGAAAGGTATAAAAGCTGATCCCTAGCGGTAGAACGACGCGGAGCGTTCCCTCCCACGCCGCTGCATCCCAGCCCAATCCGTGAATAATCTGATTCCAGCTATCCGTGGCAAAGTTGAAGTATTTAAAAAAGCCCAGCGCGAGTAGATTGCTAACCACTGAGCAAGCAAGGGCTCGTCTCCTTGTCCGACTCGCCGAAACCCCCAAACTAGGCCGGGGCACGAGTTCAACCGGTCCAGATCGTTTCCAGAACCGCCAATCATCCCTTGCGATCACCAGACTGAGCATCCAGTCCAACGTGGTGGTGACAAACATGAGGGCTACAAAACGCGGCTCCGCCCAGCCGTAAAAAACATAGCCTGTGACAACCAGCCATAGGTTTCGCGCTTTCTGCGAAGCCCAAGCAAGCGCGTAGTACACTGCAAGGCTCAGTGGCAGAAAGTAGAATAAAAAGAGTTGGGAACTAAAAACCATCGCTTCGACTTCCCGAGAAGTATCTGACTTTTACAAAACTGAATTGAATGCGGAATCAAGCACCGCTGATTATACTAGGCATCTTTACACGAACCTATTCCCTTCAGCCATGGCCGACTTTCAAACCCTCCGCGCTCGCCGTGGCACTCTCATCCCCCGCTGCCTCTCCTTCGTCCTTGCAAGCCAGTGCCTACTCGCGGCTATCCCTTTGTTTGCAGCCAATAATGCGGTGACAAAAACGCAACCTGCTCCCTCGCTGCCCCCCGTGGTGCTAGGATCGAATGGCTGGCTCTTCCTCGGTGCTGAGTTGAGATTTCTCCAACAGCCTGCGTTCTGGGGGAATAACGCAAAAAAAGCGTCTCGCTCCCCAAAGCCGGAATTTGCAGACCCGCTGCCCGCCATTTCACAATTCCAAGCACAGCTACAGAAGGCGGGAATCGAACTCCTGCTAGTGCCGGTCCCCCCAAAGGCGACCATTTACACTGCGGAATTGGGTCCAGAAAACCAAGGCCCCTTCTACTTCGATGCGCTCGACAGCTTCTACAAAGAGCTCAAGGGGCTAAAGATCTCCTTCCTCGACCTGCGCCCCGTCTTCAAAGATCAGATGGCGACCGCCCAAGAGCCGCTCTTTTGCAAGACAGACTCTCATTGGTCGGGAACCGGATGCGTAACGGCGGCAAAAGCGATCTCCGAGGCGCTGCGACCCATCCTTGGCGAGGGTTCCGGCAAACAACCAAAATTGACCTTTCAAGAAAAGTGGGTCTCTAAGCCCATCCGTGGCGACCTTGCGGAACTTCTCCATGCCGGGGCACAGACCTCCGATTCGGAACTGATCTCGATGCGCCAGATCTCCTCTCCCTCGGGAGAAGCGCTACAATCGGATCCCTCCAGCCCGATCCTGTTGATGGGCGATAGCCATACCCTCGTTTTTCATGAGTTCTTGGGCGAGAGATCAGGGCTTCTGGAACAAATCGCCCACGAAACAGGGTTCATCCCAGACTTAATCGGAACTCGTGGTTCGGGCGCAACGGCCGTCCGAGTCAGCCTGCTGAGACGCTCCATCAAGGACCCAAATTATTTAACCTCTAAAAAAGTGATCGTATGGTGCTTTGCCGCACGCGAATTCACCGAGGCGGATCAGGGATGGCAACCGCTTCCAATCCGGCGCTGAGATTCATTCTGGAACATGAACGCCCACCACCCCAACTGCGGAGCCACAGGGATTACCAAGACGTTTATCCGAGGTCTATTGGCCATCCTGGCAATCGCATGCTTTTGGTTAGGGACTCAAAGTCGATCGTTTGCCTTTCCTCCAGTCATTCAGCCGAGAGTGCCATTCCCAGGGGCCACGCCTCCGCCAATCGCCAAGCCCGAACTCGCAGCAGTCCAACCGCCTCCCCCTCCTCCTGAACCACAAGTCACCCAAAAAAAGCAGGATGTCCCTGAGCCCTGTCCATGCACACAAACCGATGCTTCCGAAGCCCCTGCTCATAACGTCCAACATGGAAGCCCAATACTGTTGGCCGCATCTGAGCCACAACCGACTCCGGCGCTAACCGCCGCGGTGCGTGCGGAACCAACTGGAAACGCGCCGCTTCCTGCTCCGGATCGGGATAAATCGAAAACCAAAGGACTGCGCGTCCTCGTCCTTGGCGATTCATTGGCACTCTGTGGTTTTGGTAAGGCGTTAGATTCGAAGCTTCGGACCAACCAAAATGTTGCTTCCGTTTCGACGATCATGGCCTGCGGAGTCGTGCCCGCGAGTTGGCTGAAAACAGGTCCCTACGCCAATATCAAAACCCCCTGCGGTTTCTGGACGATTGAAGGGAAATGCGGGACTGCGTCTTCCCCAGTGGAAAGTAAGGACATTTATGGAATGACCCGCGGGCATAAACCCGCGCCGCATCTCGTTCCAAAAATTGAATCGCTCTTTGAAACCATCGATCCAGACATTCTCATCATGCAATGCGGGACAAATCTGCTGAGCATGTTCAGTGATGGAAAAACACTCATCCCAACCCGTCACGATTCTCAAATGCGCGCTAACCTGGTGCCGTTCCGAAACTGTGTCAGCACTCTACCGCGCTCTTTGAAGAGGATCTACTGGGTTGCACCACCCGTTTCCGGTCGCTACACGCCGGCCATTCAGGATTTTTTGGTGGATAAACTTTCGCTCTATGGAGAACAGGTCTGGCGCGTCGTCGACAGTCGCAACCTTCTGACCTACCCATACAAGGGATTGATGCCCGACAAAGAACACTTCGTCGGCAAAGATATGACAGCCTGGGCGGAAGCCGTATATAAGATCGTCTCCGATGATATCGGCGGCGCGCAAATTTCGAATGCGCCGCTCGCCACACAGAAAATACCCGCTGCACCCGGTGCCTCAAAAGCGGAGACAGCACCCTCTACAACGGCGGGCGGACGCAAAATTCTTTCTGTAAAAGCAACGCTGATTCGAAAAAGCCCAGTGTTACCAGTAAACCAAATTCTCCCGTACCAAGAGTCTTTGGTGAGTTACTTGTACCGCGTGGAAGAAGTTCTGAGCGGAACTTACAAGGAAAGGGACCTACTGGTGATGCATCCGGCGCACATCCGATTGCAGGACCAGCCGCTCTCCAAGCTTCGCGTCTTAAAGTCCTACAAACTGGACCTTGTGGAGTTAGACGGGTCTGTCTGGGAATCCACAAAGAAGAGTGATGTCGTCGATCGCGCAGATCTTCTGCCGTACATTCTCGCAGAGGACGAAGCGCGTTCCCCTCTCATGAACCGATAGGAAGAGTGCTTCCACCTGCATCCTTAACTGACACAATCATGCCCTTCCCTCGTTTCTGCCTCCTGCTTCTGTGCCTTTTGTTTACCCTTCGGAGTGGGCACCTAGCACAGGCAAACGTCCCCGCCCTGCACGCATCCGGTGAGAGGGTTTTGTTTCTTGGTGACTCCCTCACCGTCGGTCCTTTCGGAGACAGTCTCCAAAACTATCTCATTGATACATTTTCAGACCGCGGCGTTGGCGTGATCGCCGTCTGTGGATGTTCACCCGAACACTGGCTCGGTGACGAAGCCACATTTTCCTCACGCTGTGGCTATCGCCTGAAGAAGCCCGGCGATCTAAAAATCGGACGCTACGAGAACGGAGTCCCTCCAAAATCGTACGCCGTTCCGAAAGTGGAAACCATTCTGCGTGCTTGGCGCCCCAGTGTCGTAATCGTTCAACTCGGCACTAATTGGTTTGATCGCCTGTCTGAATCCTCGAGTGAACAAACCCTCGCAAATTTTGACCAGATCTTGGACCGCTTCGTCAAAACCATCCGCACAAGCCCCTCTCAGCCCTCGCTTATATGGATCACTCCCCCCGACTCCTCCCGCTTTCGAAAAGTCCAGGGACTGGTCACTCGAGCAATCAAACAAGCCTCAGTCCGAAACCGTTTCCGGGTCATCGATTCCACCGGAATGATCTATTATGAACCTGGAAAGTCCGGTGGCGACGGCGTCCATTTATCCACAAACGCCGCAGATATTTGGGCAGACAAAGTCAAAAGAAAGCTCGGCCCTTTTCTAGGCGAGTCCATCTCCGCTTCCAACTAATCCTCCGGATTTTTCCCTGCCGTCCTCTCGCAGTCCCTCGTCTCTTCTAGGCTTACGAAAGCCCATCCCGAACCAACAACGCCTCGGGATCTAAGTCGCGCCCCATGAAGTCACGGAACAAGACTTGGGGAGGCTCGGAATTGCCCTTTGAAAGGATTTTCCTCCGCAACTCGCGACCAACTTCAGGGTTCAAAACGCCTTCCTTCAGAAACCGCGTGAAGGCGTCTGCTTCCAGAGCCTCAGCCCATTTATAGGAGTAGTACCCTGCGGCATATCCTGTCGGATCTGAGAAGAGATGGTTGAATTTTCGGGCCATCGCCGGCAGTCGTTGCGTCGTCCGAGCCTGCCATTCGGCAAAGTCAGAATTCCAGTGGTCGTCCAAATCGCGATCCTTCAATTCGTTTGTTCGAATGTGTAAATCCAGATCGAGCTTTGCGAACGCCAGCTGTCGCATGCAAACGGAGGCTGCCCGGAAGTTTGCGGCCGCATCAAGCTTCCGAAGCAACTCCGCAGGTAACGGTTCTCCCGTTTCATGGTGCCGCGCAAACAAAGAAAGCGACTCCTCCTCCCAACACCAGTTTTCGAGAATCTGAGACGGCAATTCCACAAAATCCCACGCCACACGAACGCCAGAAAGCGACTCCACCTCCACCTCGCTTAAAAGATGATGAAGCAGATGCCCAAATTCATGGAAAATTGTAGTCACTTCGTCGTGCGTGAGCAGCGCCTGCCGGCCTTCCACCGGTGGCGAAAAATTTCCGCACATTAATCCCAGATGCGGCTCAAAATGCCCGTCAGGCCGCGGCCCTCCCGTTCGGAAAAAGTTCATCCAAGCGCCTCCACGCTTTGATTCGCGAGGAAACCAATCTGTGTAAAACGAGCCTAAATGCCGCTTCCCTTCGTAGATCTCGTAGAAACGAACCTCGGGATGCCACACACCTACTGCCAAAGCGTCGCGCCTTGGCTCGGCGGCTCGCACTTCCGTGCGCACTCCCGTATCGGGGTCCACATACACCGTGTCCCGAGCAAAGACCTCGATCCCAAACAACTTCCCGAATAGCCCAAACATCCCAGCGATCACGCCATCGACGGGAAACCATGGACGCAGCGCTTCCTCATCAAATCCGTACTGCTCACGTCTCAACTGCTCTGCATAAAAGGCAAATTCCCAAGGATGGAGAGCCCGCTCGCCATCTGCGGCCTTTCTTGCGCGGAATTGTTCCAACTCGGATGTCTCTTGTTTGAATCTCCCCCGAACACGGCCTGCCAGATCTTCGATGAAACGTAATGCATTCTGGCCGCTACCCGCCATACGCCTTGCTGTCGTCACATCCGCAAAATGGGCTTTGCCGAGAAGAGCGGCCTTCTCACTGCGCAAGACAAGAATCTCACGCACCAACGCCGTATTATCCCATGCCTCTTTGTTTCCGACCTGCCCCAACCCTTCCCAACAGGACCGTCGCAGCGAGGGGTCCTCCGCATATTCAAGCACGGGAAATACGGAAGGCTGCTGAAGCGTAAACCTCCACGCATCCGGCTTCCCCTTGGCTGCCGCAGACTGGCGGGCGGCAGAAAGAGCGCTCTCAGGCAAACCCCGCAGCCGTTCGGCATCCTCCACGAACAATTCCCACGCATTCGTCGAATCCAACACGTTTTCCGAGTACTTCTGGGTTTTGGCAGCCAACTCCGCATTTACATCCGCTAGCCGCTTCTTTTTATCCTCAGGCAAGTCTGCGCCGTTCTCCCGAAAGTCCGCTAGCGTCTCCTCCAAAAAGCGCTTCCTCACTCCGCTCAACTGCTTTGCGCCTTCTGTCTCCGCGTAACGCTTCATCACCCTCCACAAATCGGGGTCTAGGGTCAGCGACGTAAAAAATGCCGTCACCTCGGGCAAAAGCGCGTTGTACGCCGTCCGAAGCTCCGGGGAATTCAAAACGGAGTCCAAATGTGAAACATACCCCCAAGCGCGCGAGAGCTCCCTCGTGCCCCTCTCAAACCCCTCCAAAACGGAGTGGTACGATAGTCCCCCCTCAGAAAGAGACTTCAACTCCTCAATCGCCGCACGCGCACGCCGGAGGGCTTCGCGAATATCAGGCTCCACGCACTCAGAACGAAGACGGCTCCAATCAATTAAAAACTCATTCGTAAGAAACGGATGCATCCCGTCTTTCTCGTCCCTGCTTGCCCCGAATTCAACAGGGATTCCATCGGTCGTTCTTTTCGTTTGCAGGATTGCTTTTCTATCTCCGTCGCTCCGGCCAAGCTTGCCCCTCCGGAGACTTGAATCCCCAAATCGAGTGTGGAATGGATGATTCCCAGGCTGAGTTTTGGAGGCCGTCCACTCGTCACCGATTCTTCTCCCATGTCTTCTCGATGTCTAACTTCCCGCACTCACCCCACGAGGATGCCGAGAGCTTTTTCCGCGCTGCTCGCTCTGGTGCTAATCGTCGTTTTTCAACCCCTGCCCGCCACTCGTGCACAGGACCCAAACGATCCTTGGGCCGTTCGCTTCAGCCAGAAATATAGGGAAGCCGTCTCCGAACTCTTTCAGGTTCGCCAAGAACAGCAGAACCTGCCCGCTTTACTTCGTGCCCAAACCGTCCCGCGCCTCGGGTACCTGCATCCTCGGCTCAATACCCCACCAACGGCTCCCAGCTGGGTTCAAATCGACTTGGGTATCTCGACTCCCATCGACGCCGTAACGCTCATCCCCACCCAAGCAGACTGGGCCTCCTCCGAAGAACCTGCTTACGCCTTCCCTCGCCAATTCCGCGTGGAGACCGCAGAGAATCCGGACTTTAAGGATTCCACGCTGCTGGCTGCGCTCGAGACAGCGGATTTTCCAAATCCGGGAATTACCCCCGTCACACTTCGGAAGGAGGCCATTCAAGGTCGATTCGTTCGAATCACCTTCACTCAACTCGCCGATGATAAAGGTCAGTTCGTCTGCTCGCTTGGAGAAGTCATGGTGATCCGAGGAAACAGAAACATCGCCTTGGGATGCTCCGTTACTGGGTCTGCTACGACGGAGCTACCAGGCCGCTGGAGCCTTTCTTTCCTGACAGACGGCCAATCGGCTCTAGGACCTCCGATTGAACAAAATTTGCTGCCCTACGACGGCCTCTACAGCAGCTCTGCAGCCGATGGTTCGCCGGCGTTCGTGGAAATCGACCTTGGAAAGTCTATTCCCGTTCAAGAAGTGCGCATTCATCCTATCCACGCGAGAATTGGGTCTCACATCGCTGGATGGGCTTTTCCAAAACGATTCAAGGTCACGTTGAGCAATGAGGAAGACTTCTCTGAGTCTAAAGAAATCTCCTCCTTCATCAGCAGTCCGATGCCAAATCCCGGAGATAACCCAGTCATTTTACCGGCAGGGGATCAACCGGCTCACTATATCAGAGTGAGCCTTGTTGAAGCTTTCGAGGGTATGAACAATCGCTTTGGGCTTTCTGAGGTTGAAGTGTTCTCCGGAGATCGAAACTTAGCGTTAGGAGCCCGCGTAAAAGGCCTTCCCGATGGGATCCACACCACGCACCAACGCCCACTTTCTCTGCTGGTGGACGGTTTCACCAGCTCTGGAAAGCTAATGGATCTGCCAAAGTGGCTGGCCGCGTGGGAAAGGCATCGGTTGCTCGAAGACAAACAAGTGGAACTGACCGCTCGGTGCGCGGAGATTGAGCGCGATATTCAAACACGCTTCACTCGTTGGGGTGTCATCTTCATCACGGCACTGATCGGCGGTGGCGCCTATTTTTTTACCTCAAAAAGGGGACCGCTCAGCGCCTCCTCCAACCACTCTTGAACGTGGAATGGCAGGCCTTGCGTCATAGCGGAAAGGATCCAGCCCAAGAATGCCGACCCATAAGAGGATCCCGGTTTTTCACGCTTTCCCCCAATTTCCAAGCCACGTAGGGATGACGCGCGCCCTCCTTCTCCTCCGCCCCATTACATCTATGGTATCCTCTCTGCGTGCAGTCATTTTTGATTTCGATGGGTTAGTCGTCGATACCGAGAGCATCGGCTACCGGACATGGAATGAGATATTCGAATGCCACGGTCAGGCATTAAGCATCGAGCAGTATGCGTTGGTTGTGGGGACTAACTTTGAAACGGCTTACGATCCGCGGCGCGATCTCGAAGCGAGAACCGGCAAATCCTTTGATTGGCCGACGCTTGAAGCACGGCGCCGTGAACGCGAAATCGCTCTCGGCTTGGAGTTAAAACCTCTCCCTGGAGTTAAGGAACGACTCGAGGAAGCGCGTGCCCTCGGGCTCCGGACCGCAATTGCAAGCAGCAGCACGCGCACATGGATTCAGATGTGGATGCAGCGACTGAACCTCGGCTCGTACTTCGAACATATCTCGACAGTCGATGACACCGGCAAAGTGAAACCCGACCCCAGTCTCTTCATGCATGCTGCCGATAATCTCCAAACGGGGCCGTTGGATGTTCTCATTTTTGAAGACTCGCTCAACGGCCTCCACGCCTCAATGGCTGCTGGGATGCGTTGTATCGCCGCCCCAAGCCCGATGACCCGCCATCTCGACTTTCAGAATGCTTGGAAGCGCGTGAATTCGCTATCCGACGTCTCATTACGCTCACTGCAAGCAGAGTGGTGACTGTTTATCCAAAGAAATCCTGCCACCGACATCTCGTCCTCGATTCGCAGATGACGATCCTATAAACTCTATCGTTCCCATGATTATCCAACCCAAGGTCCGCGGCTTCATCTGCGTGACAGCCCATCCGACAGGCTGTGCAGCGCATATCCAACAGCAAATCGACTACGTCCAGCACAAGGGCAGCCCTTCGGGGATGCCCAAGCGCGTTTTGGTCATTGGTGCATCTACCGGATACGGCCTCGCTTCACGAATTGTGCCAGCCTTCGCTGGCGGTGCAGCAACCTTGGGGATCTTCTTTGAGCGCCCGTCGGAAAACGGAAAACCCGCCAGCGCCGGCTGGTATAACAGCTGCGCCTTTGAAAAGGCAGCTCACGCAAAGGGACTGTACGCAAAAAGTATCAACGGCGACGCCTACTCTGAAGCGATCAAGCAACAGACCATCGAAACCATTCGCGAAGACCTCGGCACCGTCGACTTAGTGGTTTACAGTCTAGCCTCTCCGCGCCGGACGCATCCTACGACGGGAGTCACCTGCAAATCTGTTCTGAAGCCAATCGGATCTTCTTTCACAGCGAAAACGGTGGACACCGATCGAGGCGTCGTCAGCGACATCTCCATCGAGCCGGCAAACGAACAGGAAATCGCAGATACTGTTTCTGTGATGGGCGGAGAGGATTGGGAAATGTGGATTTCTGCGCTTTCAGAGGCTGGGGTGCTCGCGCCTGGGGCAAAGACCGTGGCTTATTCCTACATCGGGCCGGATCTCACTTGGGCGATCTATCGGAATGGCACCATTGGCCGCGCCAAGGAAGACCTAGAAGCGAGCGCAAAGCGCATTCACAACAGCCTCTCCGGTCTGGGCGGCGCGGCGTATGTCTCCGTCAATAAGGCACTGGTCACGCAAGCCAGCAGCGCCATTCCCGTCGTCCCTCTGTACATTTCACTCCTTTACAAGATCATGAAAGAGCGCGGTCTGCACGAAGGGTGCATCGAGCAGGTACAGCGGTTATTTGCAGAGCGGCTCTATAACGGTGCATCGCCCCAACTGGATGATGCAGGCCGCATTCGGATCGACGACTGGGAAATGCGCCCTGAGATTCAAGCGGCCGTTGCGGCCCTCTGGCCTTCCGTCACAACGGAGAACCTACCGCAAATCTCAGACATCGTCGGTTACCGTGAAGAATTTCTCCGATTGTTTGGTTTCGGCCTTCCAGGAATCGCCTATGACGCGGAGGTGGACCCCGCAGTTCCATTGCCTTGCGCTTCCGCCTAACCTCCTAACCGCCTGAGTCCCCAATCAGCTCAGCGACGCTTTTGAGCAAAGGCCAAAACAGCACGAGCGTTGTTCAATCACGCGGCTGAATTCCAGCCCTTGGATCAGCCGCGGACCAACCTTCCAAGTTCTTCAATACTTGCGGCTATAGTCTCAACTTGACCGCTTAGCTCCTCCGCAGATGCTGCACTATTTTCAGCATCTGCGGCATTTGAACGGGTCACTTGATCAATTTGTCCTATGGCCTGAGCGATCGATTCAATGGAGGCGTTCTGTTCGTTCGCAGAGGAGTTTAACCGTTTCATCGCTTCACTCACTTGATGCGCTGCTTGCGAAATCGAGGAGAATGACTCCGGAAGTTTCTGCTCAATACTCATCTCCGCATCCTCGTTGAGCGCCGCCACAGCCTGAGCCGCTCGCTCCGTTGCCTCGCGACCGCGTTGCGTCAATTGCTTGGTCGACCGCACTTCAGCAGCACTTCGCTGCGCGAGACTCCGCACCTCATCCGCAACTACGGCAAATCCAGCGCCTGCTTCGCCCGCGCGCGCTGCCTCAACAGCAGCATTCAAGGCCAGCAGGTTCGTTTGAAATGCGATCTCACTAATGGTGCCGGCCACTCGACTGGTCTCCTGCGTGGTATTTGAAATCTCAGCCATTGCGCTTTTCAGAGAATCAACACGGGATCGGATGCTTTCCGAAATCTGGCGCGCCAGCTCTTTACCTTCTTCTGCCTCGCGGCAAACCCCTTCGGCCAGCACATCCACTTTACCGGCCAACTCAACCCCATGACGCGCGCCCTCGGTGATCCTCTCCATACCCGCGCTCGCGGATTGCAGCCCACTTGCCTGCTCAGAAGCGCCCTGCGCGATGCTTGAAGCCAGCGATGCGACCGATGCGCTCCCACTGGAATTAACCTCTGCCGCTTCCTGCAATTTTTTGATCACCTCAATAAACGGCTTAGGAATGGAACGTGCCACCCACATTGCCAAAGCAACCAGCAACAAGACGGTGATCGGCAACATAGTCAACAAAGCCTTGATAATCGCGCGAATGTGCGTTGTGGAATCATCCGAAGCTGCTGCTGCATGCTCCTCAAGCAAGGTCCCTTGCTCCTCTAACGTTTTCTCAAGCTTTTCAAAGACCTCTAAAAACGCCTCAACGCGAGGCGCCAACTTTGAAGCGTCTGCGGGACTCGAGGCGCTGAGCAGATCCACGATTTCCACCGCTTCCTTGGTATACAGATCCACAATCGGTGAAGATGCTGCTATTGCATCCTGTTCTGGACCTTCCAATTTCGCCGCTTTCAGTGATGCGATCGATTTTCGCATCTTTTCCGCCATCTCGCGCACTTCGGATTTTCGCTCCTGTGGCGTTCCATTGTTGCTAAGAGCGCCGAAGACACAGGCTCGCAATCCGTCATGCATCATGTCCACGGTCATACTGGCACGGAGGAGTTTTGCGCCGCGGATCGCCTCGTCATTCGCATCCGCTGCCTGTTTGACCAGGTTGTAGCTCATGCCGGCGGAGATGAGCATAAGGATGATGGCTGCAGCCGCAACCGTTAGGACCTTGTGTGGGATGGTTAACCGCATGATGGAAATTCGGAGAAGTGCTTCTCTTTATGCCACAGGCGCCATGCTAAAATGACAAGCTTTCAATCCGGTCCAGTCACGGGGGAAGGCGTCCTGGAGCGAAATGGAGCTTCTTGCAGCAAGCGAAACCATGAGATGATTGAAGGCATTCGCACAACGATTGCCGCTCCCATGCTCCTCTGGAATGTCTTCAGCCAAGTCCTGCTGCCCATCCTCGTTCTCGTCGGATTTGGCTGGGTGCTGGATCGCCGCTGCCGCATGGATTTGAACACGCTGGTGAAACTGAACATCTATCTGTTCGTTCCTGCTTTTATCTTCCACGAGGTGGTGAGCTCTTCGCTACAGGCCGGCTTTGCGCTCCGAGTCATGCTGTTTACCGCAAGCATTCTCGCCAGCATGTTTCTGCTGAGCGCGCTGGTCTCCACACTGTTCGGTTACGAACGCACTCAGACGCGCGGCCTTCAATTGGCGACGATGTTCTACAACTCCGGTAATTACGGCGTTCCTCTCATGGCGCTCGCCTTTCCGCAAACAGGGCCGCTTCTGCAGGTATTCGTTCTCCTGACGCAAAATATCTGCACCTTTACCGTCGGACTTTTTCTAGCGTCCTCCACGCAGGTCCGAGGCTGGCGCGCTCTGCTACCGATGTTCCGGCAAGTGTCCTTGTGGGCCGTCGCAGCAGCGTTGCTGGTGCGCTGTTTTGAGGTGCCTGTCACCCAGTGGCGTTGGCTTTGGGTTCCATTGGATTATTTGCACCACGGACTAGTGGGGCTCGCTCTCGTGACCTTGGGTGCACAACTTTCCAAAACACGGGTCCAGCAAAGTCCCGCCCGTCTTTCTTGGGCCCTAGGAATACGTCTCTTTGGCGGTCCAGGGCTTGCCGCGATGCTTTGCGGATGGTTCGGGTTTCATGGCGAGGAAGCCATTGTGATGATCGTCAGCGCCGCATTTCCGACGGCAATCAATACAGCGCTTCTTGCGCATGAATTTAAGGCGGACTCTCAGTTTGCAGCCGCCGCCGTTTTTTACTCCACGCTAGCAAGCATGTTTACGGTCACATGCATCATCGCGCTACTTCGGGTCCCAGAAATTGTGGCCCTATTTTGAATCGGATCCATCGAAGGCATGCGAAGCTGGAAGCGCCACGACTACCGGCTTGGTGCTTCGGGCAAAGCAGGCGTTTTGAGAAGAACGATGCACACTAGCGAGGCCGCAACCAGCAACGCGCCGAGCGAAAAAGCATGTTCGTAGGATGCTGAAATCTGTTCGCCGATCGCACCCGTGAGCGGACGCGGTATTTCTGAGAAGTTTTTTGGAAACGCAATGACCGCAAGAGCCGGCCCGAGAAACCGCGCGAGACTTCCTGCGGAAGACATGATGCCCATCAAGCGTCCTTGCGCGCTGCCAGATACGTAACGTGAGCCCATCCCAGCAAGTGTCGGAGTCAGAAGTCCATTACCCAATGCCATCAGAGCACAACTGCCCATGAAAGCACCCACGCCGCTCACACGGGGTAGCCAGTAGAGACTCACGGCGAGAAGAAACGCCCCAGCCAGCGCTAGTTGCTTCTCTATATTTCGCTTCAACAAACGACGCAACAGTCCTCCTTGCACAAAAACCGCCAGCAGACCGACGTAGGCAAACGCATAGCTCGTCTCACGGAGCGTCCATTGGAAACGATCACCGCAAAATAGGGCGAACAAAACGTGGATAAAGGCGAAGCCCGTTGTCGAAAGCAGGGACGCTAAAATCAGGAAAAGAATGAATGGCCCTTGGCTCCCAGAAAACACTTCCCCCAGCGAAACCTGAGCTGCATCCCCATTCCGTTTCTCCGCAGGATAGGTCTCCGGCAAACGCGCCCAGATGAGCAGCACGTTCACCACTGAAAGAGCCCCAGCAAAATAAAATGGTGCAGCGTGCGAATAGACCGCCAGAACACCACCGAGAGCCGGGCCTGCAATAAACCCTAGACCAAACGCCGCACCAATGATGCCCATGGCTCGCGAACGACCTTCTGGAGGCGTCACGTCGGCCACGCAGGCTTGAGCCGTCGCGATATTTCCACCACTGGCCCCATCGATAATACGCCCTAAAAACAGCATCCAAGTCGCCTCCGCTTTCCCAATGATGAAAAAGCCAATGGCCGTCCCAATCACGCTGATCAACAGCACCGGCTTTCGACCAATCTTGTCCGAGAGCTTCCCAAAAAGAGGCGCCGCTACGAGCTGCACTAGGGAGAAAATTCCAACCAACCAACCGAGCTGGGAGGGAGTCATTAGAAAAGGCTCCTGCTTCGCATACACCGGCAAAACCGGGATCACGATCCCAAAGCCAACCATGCTGATAAGGACCGTCAAAAAAATGATCGAAATCGGGGAACGAGAGGGAGACATGCTGGGGTCTAGTCTCCTCTAGGACTTCCGCTCGAATCAATCTGATTGCGCGGGCTGGGAAACCCGCTTGGAAATTGCTGTTTTAAGGCAATCCCCAAGTGCAGAACCTCACGCATACTCTACTTCGAGAGGAGCTGGATAGCTTCGCTCCGGTAGATCGGCGTATTCGCCCCCCCGAGATTAACGGAAGGATAGGCCATCGTACCCAAGACGTGCGAACCAGTCAGTCCCGATCCTCGAATCAAGAAGCCGTAACCACCCGGAACAAGTCCATCGGGGCTAATGATACCGCTTGCACCCTGGAGAACCACTCCGTAGACGCGAACAGCTGCATCGGAGGTAGCCAATATACTCTTCGCAAACAATGGGTTGAACTCGGTGAAGCTGGTGGAGAACAGCCCCGTGTCAGGGTTCCCACTGGTGGTTCCGCTGGTCGAAAGCCAACGGAGAGCCGTAATGCCAGGAGTGTTTGAAGTGCTGATCCAGTACTTCGTCACACTTCCAACAACGTAAGGATAATCGTTGGCGGATGGCTCGGTGGCGCTGTCGGCAACTCGGTGCATGAAGTAGGAACCCCCTCCATTCGCCCCCGATGTCTGCATGGTAAGGGTGTCAATCGCTAGACCTGCGCCATCCGACCCGCCGCCATTGTAACCTGGAGGCTTATACGTTTCGACGGCGTACAAGGCTGCAGGGCCTTGCTCGGAATCAAATGGGGCAGCAACAACGGTTCCAGTTGCAGAAACGCCGGTATTGTACTCAAAACCGCGAACCAGGTGGTGTTTCACCGCGTACTTGGCAGTCACGCTCTGAAGACCTGTGACATCCAACACGTTCAACGACCCGATCACCCCACGACTTGAGAAAACCATCGACCCGATTAGGGGCTGATACCACGGCGTAGAGCTAGTGAGCGAGGACGTGTAAATCGGAAGCGCGAGACTTCCTGTCTGACGCATCAGCACTTCATCCATCGCATCCTTTGCAAGTGTTGGAGCGACGGACTCGTCGCCCGCAGAAATCGCATCCCATGCCGCACCGCCATCATCCGGCCACTTGGCTCCCGGAGCACTGGTGTAAGTAAACGGAGAACCGTTGCCTAGGAAGCCGTAGAGCACCACGCCCGTCTGAAGCACGCGGATATTCAAGCAACCACCCCCACCGAGAGTGTTCCAGTCTGAGACGTCGCGACCGCCACAGATTGCCGCCGTGTAAACGGAAGCCGGCAAGCCTATAGCGCTTCGACCAGCAGCCATCGAGTAGAGGATCTGCTTATCGTCTACCAATGACGCGCCCGTCGCCAGAGTCGTCGGTTTCTTCACCGTCACAGGCGTGTTTGCATCCCCCAAAATAAATTTCAGGCCTGCGTCCGTGGAGCCATCGTCACTGTTGAGTTGAATAGTCCCCTTCAGCGCAACGTTGCGGAATCTCAATGCTAGAGTGGCTTGGCCGTTCGCATCCAACACACTGTTGAACGTGAGCTTCTCCCCTTCCACCGTGATCAATCCGGACACGGTGTTGGTCGCCGTCACCGTCGCCCTGACAATCCCACGAATCCCAGTCGGATCCACAGCCAGAGCATTGTCTGAAGAATCCCACGGGCAAGCAATGGTAAGCAATCCGTCATAGGTGCCAGCAAAGCTGCGCCCAGTTTTCGGCGAGATTTCCGTAATGCCTCCAGCAAC
>CANFNA010000012.1 GCA_947448395.1 Chthoniobacteraceae bacterium | reverse complement strand
TGCTCCATTGGTTGCTTCAGGAACGCAGTGAGAGCTTCGTGTCTCTCGATGGCCTGATCCAACTTCGCATTCCCCCCTCGGGAATAGGCCCCGATGGTGATGAGATCTTCGTTTCTTCGATACACTGCTAGCAAGTCTCGGGCCTGAGCCGCGGTCCCCAGCTCAAAATCCGTGCACAAATCTCGATTAAGACGACTCACGCTCTCCAAGACATCCACCGCCGGGAAGTGGTTCGCGGTCGCCAATGCCCTGGTGAGCACGATGTGTCCGTCCAAAATCCCGCGAACCGCATCTGCAATCGGCTCGTTCATGTCGTCCCCTTCAACCAAAACGGTATAAAACGCCGTGATTGACCCTGATTCGCCCGATCCGGTTCTCTCCATGAGCTTCGGAAGGAGAGCAAATACCGATGGCGTGTAGCCTCGGCTACTAGGAGGCTCTCCCACCGCCAACCCAATCTCACGCTGCGCCATCGCAAACCGGGTCACGGAATCCATCATGAACAGCACTTTCTTCCCTTGATCACGGAAGTATTCGGCAATCGCAGTCGCTGTAAAAGCCGCACGAAGCCGGACGAGTGCTGGTTGATCGGAAGTGGACACCACGATTACCGAGCGCTTAAGCCCTGCCGGCCCAAGATCCTTTTCAATAAATTCACGCAACTCGCGCCCACGCTCACCAATGAGAGCAATCACGTTAACGTCACTCTCCGCCCCTCGGGCCATCATTCCCAAAAGCGTCGATTTCCCGACTCCGCTCCCTGAAAAAATGCCCATCCGCTGCCCACAACCCACTGGCGTAAAAACATCGAGGGAGCGAATCCCAGTCGCAAAAACCTGCTTAATTCTCTGTCTCAAGAGCGGGTTTGGAGGCGAAGCAATCAGCGATCGAGTTTCCATCAAGGGCAAAGCGCCCTTGTCATCAATAGGCCTCGCGAGTCCATCCAAAATGCGTCCCTTTAGGGCGTCGCCGACAGGCACCCCCTGCGCATAACCAGAGGCGATGACCTCTGAACCTACGCGAATATTCCGGATCTCCCCAAGGGGCATCAAAAGCAAGCGATGAGAACGAAAGCCAACCACCTCCGCATAAATGGGAACCTCTCCAGCTCCCGATGAAATCTGGCAGACCTCCCCTAACGCAAGATTGGGCCCGTCAGACTCGATCACCAACCCCGTCACCTGCACCACGTGTCCAATCCGTTGAGCCACACGCCCGGAGCGAAGACGTTCCTGAAGCCTTTCGGCGGACCAGAGTTCTTGCGCCATATCCTCTTGCCGTTACCCAAGCAGCGATTCTAGACCGCGAATCTTTGTTTGAAGCCGACCATCCAAAACGCCGAAGCGCGTCTTCACCATACAATCCCCAGACCGCAACTCCGAATTGGACCGGAAGACAATGCTTGGAAACTTCTGCTTAAATTGAGATTGGTCGCCCTGCAACGTTGCAAAATCAGCCTCACAGAGCTGAACCTCCAACTGTTCCGCACCCGGTGCAACTTCGGACAGAAGATCGTCCACCACTCCCCGAACGACTGACTCATCCACCTTAATTCCGCCCACGACGCGCGCCGTAGCCTCCACCACTAACTGGGGCAATAGACCCCGCATTTGACTCAAAGCTTGAGAAAACTGATCGGACAAGGACTTAAGCACACCCTCCTTCAAATCCGACAACTCCTCTTGAACCGCAGCTATTTTTTCCTCCGCCTCCGCCGTAACCCTTCGCGTTACCTCGCGCGCCGCCTCTTCCCGCGCCAACTCAAGATCCTCAAATCGATAAACTGCGGGCGAAAGTTGCCCGGACACGTGAATCGAGCGAGGCGCTTTTGGAAAAGCAATCGTTGCTCTAGACGGCTGCATTAGAGCCAAAGTCGATGGTTATTTCCTCCGCTTCCTCCAATTTGCGAACAACGGCAATCACCTTGTCCTGAGCAAATTCGATATCCTTCGGCCGCTGAGGCGGCAGCATGTCCAACTCCTCTTTGACCCCTGCAGCCTGACGCTTGGACATCGTCTTGAAAATAGCTGCGACCGTATCCGGTTTGGCGCCCTTCATGGCCTTCGCCATATCTTGAGGATCTGCTTCTTTGACGACCTTCGCCAGTTCGTTGGTTTGCAAACGAACCAAATCGTCGAAGCCGAACACCTTTTTGCGAATCGCATTGCCCAAAGATGCATTCCGCTTATCCATCGCCACCAGAATGTCCTTCTTGGTGTCGCGATCTAGCGCATTGATAATCTCAGCGCACGCGTTAACCCCTCCAGCCTTTTGAACCCCCTGTTGCGCACGGCGATCAAAATAGCGCTGCAAGTTGCCGGACACCTTCTTAATCCAGTCTCGCGACGTCGGTTCCATCAATCCTAAGCGCTCAATCACTTCCTCACGCTGCTCAGGAGCCAACAGGTGAATGACTTGAGCCGCTTTCCCAGACTCCATGAAGGAAAGGATAAAGGCCACCGTCTGCATCTGCTCGGTTTTCAACAGATTATAAATCTGCAAACTATCCATCTCACTCATCCCCTCGTCCAAATCAGAGGGTGCAACCGGTGCTACTCGAGACATCACCTTCACCGCGGTGTAGTCCCCCTTTGCCCGCTCGATAGAATCGTGCGCGATCGAAGTTCCACCGATTGCGGCTTGGAGACCCTCCGACACAATCGAAGAAAACTCCTCCAACAAAGACTCACGCATGGAGGGATCGACGTACTGAATGGAAGACATTTCTTTAGCAACCGCCTCTAACTGCGCGTTGTCAAAGTGCTTGAGGACTTCTCCAGCAGATTCAGGTCCGATCAGAATCAGAAAAGCCGCCAATTTTTGCGTCCGATTCAAGAGGGGGTAGGTATCACTACTCATGGGATTTCGGTGGCTAGGGCGATATCAAAAAGGGAATCTCAGAGGTGGCGGTGGTCTTGTCTCTGCTTGCTTGCCAGAACATCAATTCCATTCCGACACTCAATTCTGACCATCAGGGGTCACTTCATTCTTTCCCATCCAGTTCTTCAAAGCAGCCCCAACATTCTGGGGTTTGCGGCGAATCATATCATTAATCAGATCAACCGTCACACCCTGCTCTTGAGGAGCTCCCCCACCCGCTGGCATTCCATCTTCCCCCAATGCGCCTGACTCTGCAGAAGGATATAACATCTCCATCGGAATTTCATCTGGCTTCGTCTTCCTGAGCATCCGAACAAAAGCCCCAAACAAAATCAAAGCAACCAACACCGACGCTGCATCACCCCAAATCCCGGCGTTGCGAGTCAGGCTGTCGAAGATGCTTTGGGGTTCTTTGGGGGAATCCGAAAACTGAATCTCCTCAATCGTTACCATCCTTGCGATATCCTGATCCGTGGCCCCTTTCACCCCCAATGCATTGGCTACCATTTTCCTGAGAGACTCCAGTTTAGCCGCCTCACGAGGCTTGTCGTCCGCTGCGATGAAAACTGCCGCTGTGAGACGGGATACACTCCCTGGGGCCTTCACGGAGTTCGTGGTGACCTTGTTAATCTCATAGCTCAAGGTCTTATTCACTTTCTTCTGATCACTCATCTTCCCGTTCCCCTTGCCGCCAGCATCCGCGCCTGGGGTGTTCGCCGTAGCTCCAACGGGCTGACTCGAAGCATCCGACTCATTCGTTACCGTGGTATCATCGGTGGACGTTTCCGAACGCACGACCTGACCCTCTGGATCATATTTCTCCTCACTACGAGTCGTACTTTCGGTTTCTAATTCAGCCGAAACGCGAACCACAGACTTTCCAGGACCAAGCACCTTGGTGAGCATGGATTCTACTTTTTGACCAAGGTAATCCTCCATGTTTCGACGCAACCGCATCTGGCTCGAAGCCGTTCCTAAAGCGGGATCCTCCTTGAGTCCTTCCGTGAGAACCTGTCCCCGATTGTCCACAACAGCCACATCATCCGCCTTCAGGCTCTCGACCGAATTAGCCACCAAGAAGCGAATGGAATTCACCTGTTCAGGATTTAGAGAACCCTCGATAAAAACAGAGGCCGTAGGCTTGGTCTTTCCATCGGTAAAAATGAGACGATTGTCAGGGACCACCACCAGCACTCTCGCGGCACGAACCCCCTGCAACTGAGCGATGGTTCTTGAGAGCTCTCCCTGTAATGCACGGTTGTAATTGGTGCGCTGGATAAAGTCGGAAACCCCAAAATTATTTCGATCGAAAATCTCAAATCCGACCCCTTCCCCCGACGGGATCCCCTTGGAAGCAAGATGCATCCGCACCTTGTGAACCTGATCGCTCGGAACGTACAAAGCCGTTCCATTCGCACCCACATCCGTTTTCACCCCCAACTCCTGAACTGCCGACATCACCGCCGCGACGTCCTTTTGACTCAATCTGCCATACAGCAATTGCATTTGGGGCCGCTGAGACCACATCAACAAAGCGATCATTCCCGCGAAAACGGCCAACGCCGCAACGGAGATCGTCACTCGCTGATTGAGTCCTAACTGCGACCAAATCTGACGCAGCTGTTGTAGTAGCGATTTCATCCCAAAAAAATTCAGAAACTGTAATTTAAACCGTTCGTAACGCTCTTAATGACTGAGAGATTGGACTGTGAAGCAAAAGCAAAAAAGATGCACGACATCAGACCTGCATCCGCATGAGTTCTTGGTAAGACTCTACCAGTTTATTCCTCACTTCAATCATCAGCGAAAAAGCGACCCCCGCTTCCGAGGAGGCAATCGTTGCTTGGTGCAAATTGTTAGTCTCACCCGTCAAAACCTTTTGTTTTTCAATCTCCGCCGCACGCATCTTCCCCTCAACGTCGGTCACCGCACGGTTGAGCAAAGTCGAAAAATCAGAACGCGTTGATCCCGTTAGATTATCGGAGCCATGAGTCACATTTAAGGCTCCAGCAAGGGATCCCTGAAGATCCTCTAGTTTCTGAATTTGTGAGGTTTCCACGGAAGTCACTGAGGGTAGAGCACCGATTCTCATTCGTCTAATTATTTACCGATTGAAAGAGCTTTCATCGCCAAGGATCGGGCGTTCCGAGCAACCGTTAGATTTGCCTCATAGGCACGAGAGGCACTCATCAAATCAACCATTTCGTTCGCCATCTTGATGTTCGGCATGCGAACCATGCCTTCCTTGTTGGCATGGGGATGACCCGGATTGTAAACTAAATCCCCAGGCGTCGAATCCGGTTTAACCGCAGAGACCCGAACCCCTTTTTCACCTTTCTGGGCCCCGCCAAGGACGGCCTCAAACACGACAGCCTTCCGCTTGTAAGCAGCTCCATCTGTATCTTTTGTCGTGTACGCGTTGGCGATGTTCTCCGAAACAACATCCAAGCGAACCTGCTCCGCAGTGAGCGCACTCGCCGTAGCGTGAATTCCAGCAATAAAGTTCATTTTTAGGAGAGAAGCTAATTTTTATCGAAGCAGGTTACCCGATCACTGGATTCGGCCGGAAATCGCCATTTTAAGAGTCCTCACCGACCCTGAGACAAACTCTGTCAACGCCTCGTATTCCGCTGCGTTCTTATTCATGACCATGAGCTCATCCTGAAGCACCACGTTGTTGCCATCTTTGCGTTGCGCAGGAGAATCCAAATCCGCGATCAAATTAGGAAATGCAATAGACGCAGTTTTTCCCGACTTGATCGCCTCATTAAGCGCTGTCTGAAAGTTCTTAGGCAGATCAACCCTCTTGTACCCTGGAGTTTCTAGATTCCCAATGTTGGACGAGAGTGCTTCATGCCTCAAAATGGCAACGTCCAGAAGACGCTTCGAGGCGTCGTAATTGGCACTGGATAAAAGTTTCTCGATCATGGCGGAGTGGGAAAGCTATCGGTGAGAGCTCAGGAAGCTAGCAAACTATTCCTATAAATAAACACCATCTATTGAGTGAGCGACAGCGGGAGGCGAAGGGTCGGCACCCCTTCTTGCGACAAAAAAACAGCCGGAGAAAGAGCCCCTCCTCTTGTGGCGAAAATCTGCCGAGCCAATGCTCGGGATTCCTCTGAAAGCGGTAACGCCCTCGACCCCAACTCGCTCTTCAGAATAACGGACCCGTCAGGACGAACATCCAATGACGCCCCCTCTCGGACTGGCAAAGATTGCAGCGCCGCCTGAACCTCAGGGGTACGGAAGAGCCCCTGCTCCAAATCTCTCGCCTGAATTGCAGACAGCCCCACCTCCCCTGAATTAGAGCCCACACCCTGGGAGGCAGACCTAAGAACCGCTCCAAAACTCACATTAGGCTTCGATGAAGCTCCAGCTGAAGACACCCCACCCATGGGGTCAATCTTGTCGACTAGATATCTAGCGACGGAGGCAGCACCAGCAACCAGAAGCGGAGTCATACCGTAAGTAAAGCAACCACCATGCCATCCTGCCCTCCGTTGAAGCTTAAGTTAGCGGTAAATCAAAATCCTCTCGGTCACCAAATTAAGTTGAGCATGGTTTCGGAGCTTCGCGACCTCTTGGGCATTCAGTTCCCTACCCTTCGGCATCAAAAGCATTCCAGAACGAGTCACAATCCCTCGGGCTAATCTCATTCCAACCCCCAACTCGCCCATCAACACCTCGCGAACATTGTCGGGAAGACGCGACACCGGGTGCGCTTGGAAAAAAAGCCGCACCGCCTCGGGGTCAAACGCAGAGCCGCTTTGTTCCTGAATTTTTTCAGCCGCCTCCAAACGAGGCAGGTCCGACTCCGCAAAAGCAACAGCCACCGCCAGACACCGAGCCGCCCATGGGATCCGATGACCGGCCAATCCATCCGGATATCCCTCCCCATCAAAGCGTTCATGATGGGACCTAACAATCTCCCCAACCGATCGCAACGGATCCACAAACGCTGCCAGCGTCTGCCCGATAATAGGATGATGCCTAAAAACCTCAGCCTCTTCGGGATCCATGGACTCAACCGGAAAGAACATGCGATGGAGAACAGACCGTTCGATGGCAATTAACCCAAGGTCATAAATCCAAGAAGCAGTCTGAAGGCCTCGCCTCTCTTCCTCATTAAAAAACTTCGTGTGCAACATCCCCCGACAAATTTCCACAACCGCCTGAGTTCTGATCGCCAGCAACGGATAAAAGGAGTGAAGGATCCTGAAACACAGGCCCAGCAAGTGCTCTTTCTGAATTTCAAGCGCGCCTCTCGCCTCTCGCAACGATTCGTCGGGAATTTCTTTAGAATCGCCGCCTCTGCGGCGCAACTCCCGCAACTGCCCCAGCGGAGCACTTTCCATGATCCCACTTAAAAACCGATCCAATTCTTGAGTCGAAGTGCCTCTTGAAACGCTCCGGTCCACCACCCCTGCGTTCATCAACTCAAAAGCAGGCTCAATCTCCCTCCCCTCGCGAATCAAAACAAATGGCACCCCGGGAATAACCTCACGAAGATGCTTTCTCGCCGCGCTTTCCGGCGCGCCGAACTTTTGATCCAAAAAAACCGCCACAACATCTTCTTGTCCTGAAATTGCCAACACTTCCTCTTCATTAGAAAAAATGCGCAATTTCCATTTGGAATCAGACAGTCGCTCCCAATCTAAAAAATCAGTGAGGAACTCAGATCCACTATCAAGCAACACCACCGTCGATTTTCTGAAGTTCGGATCGCTCAAAATTTACCCTTCCGCGTAAAATTCAGATTCAGAGGGACCTGCCGCATAAGCACCCCGCAAGGAAACTAATTTGCGGCGAGATAAAACCAAATCGGCACCTTCTCTGTTCGCCTCACCCATCAATTCCGCGAGGGTCGCTAAATTCATACTTTCAGCCTGCTGCAAAGCCTCCAATCGCTCTCTCAAGACTTTGTGTCTTCGATCCAACCCCAAACTACGCCCCTCCTCCAAGAGCTTTTGCAAAAGCAGCGCCTTTTTCTGATTGAGCAGGTCCAGATTCTCAAAATCCCGCAGACCAAGGGCTTTTGCCTCTAAAATGGTCGCAGCCTCATAGGCTGAAAGCAGATCCCAAAAAGGAGACGTCTTCACAGTTCAAGACTCCCAGAGTTAGACAAATAAACAATCTATTTGCCCGGCTGATCTTCATCCGGAGACCCCATAAATTACCTAGCATGCTCAATCCCCCCCTTGAGCCAAACTCTGGTTAGACACCCGCCATCTGCTGCACCAGCATCTCAGACCACGCATCCCTTATGTCTTGGAGCATCCCCTTCACAGAAATAATTGGCTCAGGAATCTTTCTTGAGTTAGCCCTGCCGAGCTCCTCCAGCATGAAATCGTAAAGAGCAAACATCTGCTGCGGAAATCCCCCCTCCACCCCAAGATCCAAGGCCGCTTGAAGCACAGACACAACCTGTTGGGCTTTGTCTAAGTTGTTGTGAATCTGCTCATTCCTAAGAACTGGATGATCCAATTCAAAACCATCCAGCGCGTTGGTCATGGAAACCAGAGCGTTATCCATGAGCATCAGGATAATGCTTCCTGGACTGGCCGTAGAAATCGATGCTGATTTGTAGGACTTCGCTAGTTGGCTTGGCTGCATAAAGCGAAACGCTTAATCGCCTGCCAGAGTGCAGGCACCGACAGCTTAGAAGCTGCGGACTCTAGACTTTTGCGCCACCCAAGAGCTCCGCCGCAACCGAAGCCAGAGCTGCACCGGCAGGATATGCAGGATTTGCTGCCAGTTCCTTGCCTTTCGCAACCACTTCAGGGCGAACACTCTCATTTGGATGGAAAGTCTGCAAAAGAGCAGTGAGACGCGTAAATACTCCCGGAGGGGCAAACACGTTCTCGGGCATATCCGAAACTTTGGGGCTGCGGACAGCAACAGGAAGCGAGTTTGCGTCCCCCACGCGCGATACTTCTGTTCTAACCGGTGAAATGCTCATACTAGTGATTCGGTTTAATTTGAGACTTCTTTAGAAGAATTTATCGATTTTCTCAGGAAAATTTATCTTTTGAGGCTCGAGTAGTTCGCGTACGCAGCGAACTGAGCAAACATCCGAGGACTTAAGAGAATGGTTCCGCCATCCCCTTCCACTGGGAAATTGTCTCGGCCAAGCACTTTCTGATACTCACGAGCCGCAGCCGCAACCCCAGAGTTACTGGAATCGTATAGAACATCGCTAGCCCAGTGGATTCGACCCAGTTCGATATCCACCAACTTCGAGCGGACTCCAACCGCTACTGGCCGGTAGGGGGAGTAGTGGGTGACGTCCGTGAACATCACGCCATCCACCCCAAAATGATCCTTCAGCTTTCGAAATAGATCACCAGGGACCTTATCCACGGAACTCACTTCACGCAGACCAATTAGCTCCTCCATCTGCGCCCTGCTCACTGGCACCACCTCAAACACCGTCTTTTTGGATAGCTCCGAATTAAACGCTGAGTCCAAATCTCGAAGGGATTCTGCCGGAAAACGGTGATGATAAACAGGGAGAAGAGCCACCCGCCGCATCACCCGCCCCCCAACCGTGGGAAGGAACCAATTCTGAGGTGCATCCGGCCTTGGGCGCGGCGGAAGAACAGAATGGGTCTTGCAACCGGCTGTAAGCAGGGCAACCCCAAGAAGAAATTTAGGATAAAAACTCAAACGCCTCATTTAGAACTGTTATTAGAGAATGCCTGCGTCAGCGCACTGGCCTGACTCTGCATCTTGGATTGGGCACGCTCCATGGCAATGAAACTCGTCTCAAGCGTTTTCTGTTTTGCAGCCAGAGAGCGATCTAAATCGGTGATCTGCTTTTGCAACCGCGTTGTCTGAGATTTGATGCTGTCCGTGATGGAAACAAACAAACCACTGGTTCCCGTCAGGCTATCGACCAAATAACTGACCCTCGAACCAAGTCCCTGCGTCGCTGAGTTGTCCTGCGTCGAAGTGGAAGCAGTCCCAAGCGAATTGAGCATCGCGTCGACCGCAGTCGGACCATCGCTTAAAGCCGCATCGAGAGTGGAAGAGTTGGTGATCGACATCACCCCGGCCTTGTCAAAACCAAGCCCGATTTTCGACATCGAGTTGTAAGTCGTGCTGATTCGCGTATTCGTCGCATCCTCAATCTTCTGGAGGAGCAGCAAACGCAATTTACTGGATAAACCGGCAAGCTCTTTATTGTCCGACAAAACGGAGGAGGAAACCTTCCCATCCGATCCCACCGTAACCTTCGTATTATCTGCAACCAACTGCCTCAGAGTATTGTACGAAGAAATGAAGGTCTCAACTTTCTTCCTCGCCTCAGAAGCCGCCCCTGACACTGTGGCCGTGTAAGTCACCGGAGCAGAGAGATTGGCTATATCTGAGGTCGGCGAAATTGTGATCTTAGTTCCCCCAAAACCGAACTGAGACAAGTCGATCGAATTAGAATCACTCTTCAGCAGCGCATTGCCTGAGGCGTCCTTAACCAACCGACCATTGTACATCAAGTTGAACTCCAACGCCGTACCCCTCTGAAAATACCCAGCGCCAGCTCCTGGATCGGAAGAGGTTTCATTCCAAGGGGTCCCCCCATCGCTGAGCCCTAAGGCCCCTGCAAGGTTGCCGGAAACAGTGATCCCCATCCGCCCCGAGGACGTACTGGTCAGCAAAACCCTTTGGGACATCGGATCAATCGATGCCTTCACCCCAACCTTGGTGCTGTTGTTTATCGCAGAAATCACGGAACTCACCGTAAATGTCGCCGAACTCGTATCAAAAGGCCCCAGCGTCACCCCGTTGATGGTTAGCGTATCCGATCCACTCAGCACCTTCGCTCCCAACGCCTTCGAGGGAACCGTCTGAACCATGTTCAACCTCAAAGCCGCAGTCCCTTGGATAGAAAAACCCAACTTCGAAAGAAAATCACTCGTATCCGAGGGATCTCCAATCGGTTGACGGGCTGGAGGATTTAAGGGATCCACAGGCGAGGTTAACGACACCGACCCACTCGCCTCATTCACTGAATAAGTAAGCCCGGGAACCGCCGCCGAGAATTTGGAAAGAAACTCTCCAACGGACTTGGTCAAATCCGTTGCATCAACCGTCACCGACGCCCCCCCGACACTGATCGTTCCCTCAGAAACTCCGTAATCACTGAGCTTCATTCCCGCGTAACTCCCTTGGGAAAAACCCAACACCGACAAAACATTACTGGTATCCCCCCCGCTACCAATACTCTGAGTCCCTGGTCCTGTCGGCGCCTTCAACATCACCACTCCTGTGCCAGGATCCTGAGTGTAGTCAAAATTGCTCCCAACCGATGCTTTAAGATCATCCAAAAACGCCTGAAGCGTCTTCCCCTGCCCCGACTCAGTCGCAATGTCATCCGAACCGATCGTCACAACCACACCACCAACGGTCACAGTCCCCGCAGTCACTCCATAATCTCCTAGCCTCAAAGACATTAGCGCAGAAGAATCTGCAATCGCAGCCGCTTTTCCATACAGCACAGAATTAGATGCCGTACCCGAACTGATGCTGCTATTCGCGTTCCCCGCCAGCAACGACTTCGACGATGCAGAGGCCGCCGGCCCACCAGCGCCCGCTTTTGTTCCCCCCACGATAATCTGGAACGTTCCCATCGTGGCAGAGTCCGCAGTCGATACAGACGCATCCGATGGATTCCCAACCATCGAGGCCGAACGCGGGTTGCTGGTTCCCGTTCCAAAACTCATCGCTTTGGCCGAGGTTTGGAGCGACAGCAAACTAGTCTTTATATTGTCCAGCGCCGTCTGGCGGGTCGACAGAGACGCAACCTTCGCCTTCACCTTGTCTTGCGGCCCTTTCTCTACAGCCATCAATTGGGTCACAATGGATTTCCAATCCATGCCCGAGGCGAGTCCAGAGAGTGAGAGGCCAGCCATAAGTGTAAAAGTGAAAGTTTTTTCTAGCAGGTTTCGTACCTCCCAAGACCTCGAAGAAACAATCTCCAAGCACTTGGATCGCACAGCCCCTCGATGAAGCTTCGGCTATTATTGACCAACTCTATAGCCATTTCAGAACGTCAGGCACCGAAAAGCTCCATCAGCCTCCGCTTGAGGGTCACCGCTTCCCATTGCCCTGGAACCTGAGGCTCATCCAAATATCCGTAATTCAGGAGAGATCCACACCTCCCGAAAAGGAGCCGCGAAACTTGACCGAACGCTCCCATCCCCATCACGGCCAATCCTCTCTTGGAATGGCGATTCAGAAATCCAAAGAGTCGCTCCAATTCGCCGGCGGTCCGAAGAGTCGCTGCCAATTTGAACACCTCACACCCCGCCTTTCGAGCAAGAGCCTCGCGCTCGGTCAGTCGTGAATTCAAAGGGAGAGCTCTAAAATGATGGTCAGAAACTACCAACCGAACCCCCATCCCAACTCCATAGGCAATTTCTTCCGCAAGAATCGACGTCGACCGAACCTCCACATCCATCCATTGAACCAACGGCAAAAATTGCCGAAATAGCGCGCGGCGTTGGTTCGTCGTGAGAGGAGCCGCCCCGCCTTCCCTGGGGTGACGCACCGTCAACAAGAGCGGCGCCGGCAGATTTGGGATTGCCCGCAAAAGCGTCTCCGGCTTCGCGGCAAAAGCATCGACTCGCAACTCGAGCAAATCAACGTCCTGCGGAGAGAGGCGAATCGCTTTTTTCAATGCCCCAGGAGAATGAATGGTTCCGACTACCATGGGCTTCGGGGAGTGGGACGCTGGACTTCGACTCATACGGATCATCCAGCCCGACAATCCCACCCGAAACAAACCGAAATCCCACATTCACACTTCCCTCACGTAAAAAAGAACAACGCCCACCTGGTTTCCCAGATGGACGTTGCCTCCTCTTACCCAATTGTTCCGCTCGCCCGCTTACGGAGTGCTCAGCCGCGATGCGGGAATGACTTCCTTCGCCTGACTCGGGCTCGACCACAAAAGTCGCGCCGCAGCCCCGCCGGTGTTTTCGTAGTACTCAAGCTTCAGGTCAGCCCAACGTCCGGCCGTCAACGAGATGGTCCCAGTGCTCTCCGTGATGGCGTGATCCTGCCAGTTATCGATTAACAACTGCCCGTTGACCCAGAGCCGCATCCCGTCGTCTGCCTGCACTGCAAACGTATACAGCTGCGAATACCTTGGATTAACCTTCCCCATCCACCGCACGGAGAATCCGTCGGCCGATAGTTTAGGATCCGGCGACCCGCTCCCCCAGTTGAAGTCGACCCCAGCATCGGTCCTCGTGAGCCGCAGATTAGTCAGATCACGCGCCCCAAAGTACTGACCCGTAAGACCCGGCGCTGTCAGCGCGACCAACTCGTAATCGCCAAGAACAGCGTGGGCCGAATTCGGACCTGCACCAGCCCCGAGAAATGCGCCGGTGTGGACCAAGGGCGCGAGCCCTGCCAGCGAAACACTCCCGAGTTTCCGATACGTGATGTCGTCAACAGAAACCGCCAGGTTAATCAAGTCCGCCCGTCTCTCGAGGAGCAACCAAGCGTTAGGAAACACCATCCCTCCCGAAATCGGAGTCAGACTGACAGTGCCTCCAACCACCGTTCGGCTTGCGAGCGACAAACCTCCGTCCGCACCAATCTGCACAGCAGCGAAACGGTCTGTTGCATTGATTCCTTCTCGTAGCATGACCGAGGACTTCGGAGCGCTCCCGCCACTCAAGCCACGCATGCGGATGGCAATTTGGAAGTCCCCCGAAACCATCTGAGACAGAAATCCTCCTTGGTCCGAACTCGACGAGCTCAAGCCGCTTCCAAGCGCCACGAAATCACGCGTGCCATCGGGTAAGACTGAAACCGCTGCCGTGGAAGAAACGCCGATGGGCTGAGGCGTGACCGAAGGTCGCAGAGCTGCAGCTGGAATGATCTCCTTAGCTTGGCTCGGACTAGACCACAACAACTTGGCCACAGCCGCCCCACCCGACTCAAAGTATTCCAACTTAATGTCATAGGGTTTACCCGCCTGTAGCACGACAGTACCAGAGTCCTCCGTCACCGCGTGTTGATCCCAGCGATTCACCAACAACTGCCCATTCACCCACAAGCGAACGCCGTCATCCGACTGTGTATAGAAGGTGTAGTTCTCGTTGAATTTGGGAACCACCATCCCAGTCCAGCGCACTGAGAAGTTATCCGCTCCCAGCAACAGGTTCGGCGCACTCAATGCCCAGTCGAAATTGACTGTATCGTCTACCCTAGCCGCCACCGGCAGGGTCAGATCGTTCTTCGCGAAGTACACGCCGAGCAATCCTTTCTGTCCTGTCGGAGCCATCACGATATTGCGCGAGAGAACCCAATCAGAGACCACCGCTCGAGCCGAGTCTGCAGCCGTTCCGCTCGACTCCACGAGTCCGACCAGAACCGTCGGAGCAAGACCCGTGAGCGTATAGGAACCCACTGGACGATAGGTCACCCCATCTGCTGATAGAGAAGCGCGCACGCTGTCCCCAAGTCGCTCCAGCATCAGCCAGGCATTTGGAAACACCGAGTTTGCATCCGCCCCCGCAGGCACAGTCTCCGTGAATGCTCCGCCAGCCACCGAACGAGCTCCGGAAACATTCCCGCCACTCGTTGAAACCGCGATCATCGCCTCGCGAACCCCTGCCTGAGACCCTTCTCGCACAACCAATCCAACCCGTGCCAGATTACTCGCCGCCGCAAAGCTCTGAACGCGAACCACTGCGCGGAAGTCTCCGGAAAGACTGACCGACTCCATCCGAATCGCATCCGCACTTCCAGAAGGACCAACACCGGACGCGTTGAGCTCCCATCTTCCGTCTGCCAACACCCTCGACGAGCCATTAGCCGAACCGACTAGCAAGGCCGCAAGCCCCCCACTTGAGAGGTCATAAGCCTTCGCCGTGCTGTTCACCGCAACCGACACGTTTGCAGACGCAGAGGCAGAGCCATCACTGATCGTGTAACCAAAAGCATCCGCCCCGTAATAACCCGCCAGAGGCATATAAGTGATTCCACCCGCAACCACTGCGCTTGTTCCGTGAGCGGGAACGCCAACCGCGGATATCACCAAGGGCTTTGGCCCTGAGTCAGGATCGCTGTCATTCGCCAAAACAGGCACCGTGACGGAAACCCCTTCATTCGTGACTGCAGAGTCGTTGTTCGCGACTGGCGGCATATTCGCCGGCGGAGGAGGAACCGAGCCACTCGCAAAGAGCACCGCATTCGGAATCACCTCTTTGACCAAACTTGGACTACTCCAAAACAACCCGATCTGGGCGTCCCACATGTTTTGGTAATACTCCAACTTCAGGTCGTAACGCTGTCCCGACACCAACGCGATACTCGCCTGATCGGTCGTCAACGCATGGTCCGTCCAATGATCAATGAGGAGCTGCCCGTTTACCCACAACCGAACGCCATCGTCTGAGTTCGTGTAGAAGGTATAAGTCTCCGACGTGCGCGGTTGAACCTGTCCCGTCCACCGGACCGAGTAGGTATCCGCAGATACCTTTGGATCAGGTGCAGCCGTTCCCCACTTATAATCCACCAAAGGATCCAGTCGGGTGAATGCAGAGCCGCTCAGATCAGCGTTATTGAAGTACTCCGCGCTCAATCCATTCACGCTGGCTCCCGCCGGTGTACTCGACGAAAGCACCGTAACGGTCACCGTAGCGCTCGATGTATCCGCCCCATCCGTCACGGTGTACGCAAACGTGTCCGTGCCACTAAATCCTGAGTTCGGCTGGTAGAGCACCTGACCATTCCGCAACGTGGCAGTCCCGCTTTTGGGCGCTCCCACACTCGCGATCGACAAAGGCAATGGCCCCGCATCCGAATCTTTATCATTAACAAGAACAGGGATGGAGACACTGGCGTCGCGGTAACAAGTCGCCGTGTCATTGGCAGCGATTGGCGGAACATTCGTCACCCCAACCACCACCGGCGCTGACCCGGAACGGTAAACTTCCACCTCACGAAGGGTGAGCTGGCGCACGCCACCTTGAGCGCCTGCATTCTTCGCCAGCTGATTCGCAGCTCCGCCGACACTGACATCGTTCACCACGATTCGGATCTTCTGCGTCGTGATCGGAGCGAAGCTGTGCGTGAACACCGAACGCTCGCTGTAGAAGCTATCCACCGTTGTGTGATTCGCCCCACTGAACGCACTGAACGTATTCGCCGGCTCCTGGATACGACCAAGCGAAACCCACTGCCCATTTTGATCCGCCTGCAACTCATAGTCCAAAATGGAACCGTCCCATTGCCATGGCACACCCGCATAGATCACCACGCGGTCAATCGTCTGTGCACTCGGCAACTGCAGCTGGAACCAGCCCGGAAAGCTCGAAAAATTGCTCTCCCAAGGATGCGTGTCACTCGCCTGTGTCCAATACCACGAATCCAGCTTTCCATTAATCACCTTCGTGATCGCATTGTTGATCGTTGAATCAATCGGATGCGTGTTCGATCCCGACGATGTCGCCACCGATCCCGTCTGGGCGGCCAAATTCGTGCCCCAACTCCACGGCGTCACGCTGATCCCACCGACAAATTCCACATAAGAAGGGAGTTCTGAGACATGGATTTGCACCTTCCCGTTGACTACCGGAAGGATCTGCTCCTTGCCGAAAGGCGACACCCACTTCACCGAAGTTGCACTCGAAAGATTCAGCTCCAGGATCGAGTCCGTCTCTCCCGAAGTCATGAATGCAGCGACCTGCTTGTTCACGCCCGTGAACAGATTGCCGACAAACAACTTGTTTCCCGGATCCCCAAAATCGAACGCCTTGCTGAAATTGGTCCCGTATAGTTCCTCCGAATAGACCCTCATCAAGTTGCCAACGGGGTTCAGAGTACCGTCCTCGTTTTCCACCCAACAAGGCTGGTCCCAATAACCGCCATTTTTATCGTACCAGTAGTGATTGTGTTCCTTGGGAATCCCATTTTGCTCGAACACCATAAATTGAAGCATCGTCCAGCGAGCCTGCAGACGCGGTTGATAAGATCCAAAATGCGGACCAAACGCCCCTTGCTCCGTCTGCCAGACTTCCAATCCCGTTTTGTTGTAGGTCTTCAGCCACTGAGCGATCTGATTCATGGACAGACGCGCCAATGCCAAATCCCCATTCAGGTTGTTGTAGGCGTGAAACGAAAACGCGTCCACATACTGAGCGCCCCCCGCGGTGAAAAACTCCGTATTAAATCCCGCCATCGGAGGCCCGACCGTAACGGCACCGGGCCCAATCACCTTGAGGGAAGGATCAATGCTCTTCACCAGCTGGTAAAAAGGTTTCAGCTCGTTGTTCACAAACGAGGTGGCGCTCATTGCAAAATTCGGTTCATTGCGCGCCTCCCAGTACTTCACCAAGCCTTTGAAGTGACTCACGATCTGCTGAACGCCCGCCTGATTCGTGGTGCCATTCGGGAACGCGATGAGCAGTTCACGCCGACGCGCTGGGTCAAATGGCGTGTAATACTGCTGGTCCACCGCAATCTCAGTATCCAACCGCGCGATTTCGGCTGCTGGATTTCCGGCGTTATCAACCTTGTGCCGCTGAGGGCCATACCCAAACACCCCACGTACAATTTCATCCACCATCAACTCCCCTCCCCACGTGCCTGGAGGCGGCATTTTTGGAAAATTGGCGTCGTTCCGCAGCACGCAGAACATAGAACTCCCAACGCTGGTGCCCCATGGCGAGCCTTGGTCCGCCCCGTACAGATAGAGTTTATACCAACCCGGCGCACTCACCGACGAATTCAGCGTGGATCCGCTTACCGCCCCTTGCTCCACAACGCTTCCATAATAATCGCGAATCGCATAACTCGTGGCTCCGCTGCGACTCAGCTGAAACGACAGCGCATCACCGACATAAAAAACATGGTTCCGATGGGTGGTCTGCACATTGACCCATGTTGGAGGCATGGCCCACTGCCAGTCAGCTTGCAGTGAGGAAGATAATCCAGGCAGGGAAGCAGCCGCTAAAAGGCAAAGCCAGCGGTTCAGCGAAAAGGACGATTTCAGGAATGGGATGGACTTCATTTAGGGTGGATGTTGCAGGCTCCGGAATGGACCGTCGCCGGCACGCAACAGAGCCGTGTTTTTTCGCCTGTCAAATCAACCGAAGCTAAATCGCTTATCTCGTGACTCTTAAATTAACAAACCACTCTCAACACAGGTCTTCACCCCCGCCGATGAAGGCATGCATCCTATTTTGACCCCGACGAAACCTCCGCTAATCTTCCCAGATCCAACCCATCATGGTTTCTCATCTCTCCCACATTGTCCTCATCGCTCTCGAGGTTCTGCTGATCTTCAACCTGCTCATCGTCGTCCACGAGCTCGGACACTTCCTCGCCGCCCGCTGGAGAGGGCTGGTCATTGACGAATTTGGCATCTGGTTCGGAAAGCCCATCTGGCGCAAAAAAATCGGCGATGTGTGGTTTTCTCTCGGCAGCATTCCTGCAGGCGGCTTCGTGAAGCTCCCTCAACTTGCTCCAATGGAGGCAATCGAGGGTGAAACCGAGGATCGCACCGAGCCACTCCCGTGCATCACCCCCCTCGATAAAATCATCGTGGCTTTCGCCGGCCCCGTCTTTTCGTTCCTTCTTGCCGTCGTCATGGCGACCGTCGTGTGGGGCGTCGGAAAGCCCGTGGACGAATTTAATGAAACCACCACCATCGGTGTGGTGAAACAAGGCGGACCCGCTGACAAAGCCGAGCTCAAGGCCGGCGACCGCATCCTGGAAGTCGATGGCAAACCGGTCAAACGCTTCACGGGCCCCCTCCAGTCCGTGACTTGGAGAATCGTCCGATCGGAAGGTGAAACAATCCCGTTCAAAATTGAGCGCGATGGACAAATCCTAACCATCGAGTCCGGTTGGGATCGCGAGGAGAATCCGAAGTGGAAACGCAAAAGCCTTCGCAAAGTCCAGATTGGACCTCGGTTTATTCCCTCTATTGGGAAGGTTGACCCCGGTTCTCCAGCGGCCAAAGCAGGCCTTCTCGACGGCGATATTGTATCCGAAGTCAACGGCAAGCCCGTTGTGGACATCAGCGATTTCTTTGAAGCGCTCGGAACGAATATTTCCAATCCAGTGAAACTCAAAGTGCAGCGCGGAAACACCCCCGTCGAAGTCTCTCTGCAACCCGCCCCGCCAAAGGACGGAGCAAAACAGCCTCACCTCGGAGTGGCTTGGGGACGCATGACCCTCATCCACCCAACACCGGAAGAACAGATTGTCGATGCGGTCATGACCATCCGGAATATGCTCGACGCCCTTCTATCGCCAAAAAGCGACGTGAAAGCGCAGCATTTCAGTGGCCCTGTCGGCATTCTAAAGGCCTACTACAACATGTTCGAAAGCGAACAAGGCTGGCGCCTCGCCATCGCCTTCTCGGTCTTCTTCAACGTCAATCTGGCGCTTTTCAACATGCTCCCATTCCCCGTGCTGGATGGCGGCCACATCACCCTCGCCATCATCGAGTCCATTCGTAGAAAACCCATGACTGGAGCCGTCCTCGAATGGATTCAAACCGCCTGCGCCATCACCGTTATGACGTTCCTCGCCTACGTCACCTTCTTCGACGTCAGTGACTTCTTCTCCGCAAAAAAATCTCCGCCTCCAGCGAAAGCGACTCCCGCGGAATCAAAGTAATTCCATCTTCCCCTCGAGACTCCGTTTCCATCCCCAACCGCATCTCCTCATGCTGCACTGTGAGTCCCTATTTTCGGCGCATCGCCGCAAATCCCGAGAAGTCCAAGTCGGCCGCCTCAACATCGGCGGCGACACTCCCATCCGAGTGCAATCGATGCTCACTTGCGACACGATGGATACTGCGGCCTGTATCCATCAAACCCTCGAGCTGGTTGATGCCGGCTGCGAACTGGTTCGCATTACCGCGCCCACTGTCAAAGATGCTGCGAATCTAAAGCCCATCGCATCAGGACTCCGTGCTCTCGGATGTGAAGTGCCGCTCGTCGCCGACATTCACTTTAAACCAGAAGCAGCCATGGAGGCGGCTCTCTGGGTCGAGAAAGTCCGCATCAACCCAGGCAACTACGCCGATAAAAAGAAGTTCGCCGTCCGCGAATACACCGACTCGGAATACGCCGCTGAACTCGAACGCATCCGCGAAAAATTTGTCCCTCTGGTTCAACTCTGCAAGGACCGCGGCGTCGCCATGCGCATTGGCACTAACCACGGCTCTCTTTCCGATCGAATTATGAATCGGTACGGAGACACACCGCTTGGGATGGTGGAAAGCGCGCTCGAGTTTGCTCAAATCGCCAGAGACCACAATTACCACGCCGTCGTGTTCTCAATGAAGGCGAGCAATCCCAAGGTCATGATCTCAGCCTACCGGCTGCTCGTCGCGCGACTGAGCACCCTCGGCGCAGATTGGAATTACCCCATCCACCTCGGCGTCACAGAAGCCGGCGATGGAGAAGACGGCCGAATCAAAAGCGCCATCGGAATCGGCAGCCTGCTCGCCGACGGAATCGGTGACACGATCCGCGTTTCGCTCACAGAAGATTCGGTCCACGAAATTCCCGTCGCCCGACAGTTGGTGCTCCGAGCCGAGGTTCACTCGGAACCTCTGCCTTCCACCGCTTATGCAACGCTGAACCCTTCCTTCGACCCCTTCCGCTTTGAGCGCCGAAAGTCACTCCCTCTACAAACTCAAGGATTCACCATCGGCGGCGACGCCCTCGTCCGGATCGTTCTCCCTCAATCTGCTCACGAGGCGCTTAGAAATGCCGTACAGCCCCTCAAAAAGGCCACTCCATTTCTGCCTGAACTGATTTGGGAAGAACTTCTTCCCTCCCTTGTTGAAGTCGACCCTCGCGACGATGCAGCGCTCGCATCGCTCCGTGGAGCAAAAGCGCCCCAACTCGTGACGGTTGCCGACAACGTCGATCTTCCAACGATTAAGGCATTCCGACTGCTCGCAGCGAAATTAGACGGTCAGCATCCCATTCTGCTAAAGGATAACATCCACGAACCCTTGGATCCGGAGTACCTCCGGGAAGCCTCGCTCGACAACCTTTTGTTGAGCAGCGTGGTGCTCGGAAGTCTGCTCTGCGACGGGATCGGAGATGCCATGTTGATCCGCAACGAAAAGGATCCCGAAGCCGCCATCCGGTTGGGCTATAATCTACTACAGGCAGCAGGAGCCCGTATTTTCAAAACCGACTACGTAGCCTGCCCCAGCTGCGGTCGAACGCTGTTTGATCTACAAGAAACCACTGCACGAATCAAAGCAGCCACGGCCCACCTCAAGGGTGTGAAAATCGCCATCATGGGCTGCATTGTAAATGGTCCAGGGGAAATGGCGGACGCCGACTTCGGATATGTTGGCGGCGCGCCCAGAAAGGTGAATCTTTACGTAGGAAAGACACCCGTCGAATTCAACATTCCAGAGGATCAAGCCGTTGACCGACTCCGAGAGCTGATCCGAGCCCATGGCAAATGGGTCGATCCCTCCGAATAGTTCATCCAAGCTCGCCACCCCGCAACGTCCCCTGAGAAATCAGGGCAAAAATTTGGGTGCCCCACTTTCGCGAGGCACCCAAATGAATTTCCGAATGGTTCCGGCTTCGAAACGATGGCCGTTAAGCGGCGACTCGGTCGTTGGTCTTAGAACCACTCACGACTAGGCGGCGCCCCATAAACTCTTTGTCATGGAGCTCAGCAACAGCGCGCTTGGCTTCGTCCACCGAGTTCATCGTCACAAATCCAAATCCCTTGGATTTCTCAGTGTCCCGATGGGTCACAATCTCTGCATTTTGAACTCCACCGACACCATTGAAGAGTTCGGACAAGTCACTCTCTGAGGCATCAAAGGAGAGGTTTCCGACGTAGAGTTTTGGGGTCGTGACTTCCACTGCTTCCGGCTTGCGTGGAGGGCGCGGGGCGGAAGTGGACTGGCCGTTGGAACGGGATCCGTTTGAGCTTCCTGAGGAAACTCCGTTGCGCTTGCCGCTATCATAAGCGGGATAACTCTTTTTCTTTGGACCCAATCCGAAGAACCCGAGGATTCTCTGGATGAAGGAGGGCTGAGGGGCTGCCTGCTGGCTGGGACGCTCCCCCCCTTCACTGTGGTGGGGGCGGCGCTGACGTGGACCGCGACGGCGGCCTGACGGTCTGGACTGGTTCGTACTCATGTTGTTTCCTTTCGTTGCAAACGGCAGGGGGGCTCGGAGATCCGAGGCACACACACGCGCGCCTCTTGCACAAAACGATGCAAATCGAGCCACGCCACCAGCCCCTCCCTGTTCTTTTGAAAATCTGGAGGATCAGCTGGGACGCAACGGAATGCTGCCCTGCCGGGGTCGAGGGGTCTGCACGGTTCATTTCTGAGCCTCCGCACCCCGCCGTCCCCTGAAATCAAAAACCCAAGGGGACCGAAAACCGTGACTGTTGGGAAACCGCAGCTTCCACAAACGAATACACCGCCATTGGCCTAGCGGGCGTACAGCGCTCCAGAAGGAACACCGCAACACCAAACCGACACCGAAGCCTCACTCTACAGCAAAATGAATGCATAGGCAAGGATGCCAACCCAGAGAGCCTCCCAGCCTCCCAGAAGCGATGACGCTTTCAGACCCTTGTTTGCAGTTCACTGCTTCGAAACCCTCAGTGTCATTCCGGAATGAATTTAGTTGCCCTACTCAAATACAACCGATTTGGTAGAAATACCATTTCACCTTCTATGACCCTGACAAAAAAAGGAGAGTATGCCCTCCGTGCCATGATCCAGCTAGGCCTTGCCAAATCGTTGGGCAAAGGCCTCGTCCCCGTCTCCGAACTCGCACTCAGTAACCGCCTCCCACTCAAATTCGTCGAACGCATCCTCCTCGAACTCCGAGAAGCCGGTTACGTCGAAACCCAAAGAGGAAAACTCGGCGGCTACCTCCTCGCAAAACCCATGGAAGCCATCCGTATGGGCGAACTCGTTCGCCTCATCGACGGTCGTCTCGCCCCCATCGCCTGCGCCTCAGAAACCGAGTACTCCCGATGCTCCTGTCCCGATGAAGAACACTGCGGATTGCGTATGCTGATGATCGATGTGCGTAACGCCATCTCTAATATTCTCGATAAATATACTTTAGGCCAGGTGGTGGAAGTCGCCCTCCGAAAAATGAGGAACGACAACGCCATCCTCCCCTTCGCTCCAGAGCCTGAACCTCAATCCAAATCAGGCCGCCGCATCGCCGACCCAGCCCAAGGATTCCTATCCCAACTTGGCATCCAATCCTCCCTGGACTCGGCAGACTCCGAACCATCCCCCGCTCCCTGATCCGATTCTTCGACACGCATCGATCCTTTTCTGCCCAGTGCGCGCACTGGATCGAGGGCCTTTCCGCCCCGCCTCCCTCTCGCGCCCTCACCTCTTCTCTCCGATAATGAATCCTTCCAAAAACGCCTCGCGAGTCTCCAAGATTCATCCGTTTTACCGGCTTCTTCTGATCGCCCTCACTCTCGGCATCTTCACTGGGTGTCGCAAGCCCTCGCCAGCCGCCTCCACCGCTCCAGAAATAAAACCTGTTGATGAAGCTCGCGCCCGGACGGTCCTCAACGTCTCCTACGACCCAACCCGCGAATTCTACGCCGCATACAACAAGATCTTCGCCGCCCATTGGCTAGCGAAGACCGGCGAGTCCGCGGAAATCCGACAGTCCCACGGAGGGTCTGGAAAACAGGCGCGCTCCGTGATCGACGGTCTTCCCGCTGATGTGGTGACGCTGGCCCTTTCTCTCGACATCGACGCCATCGCTTCAAAAACACGAAAACTCCCCTTCGACTGGGCGTCTAAATTGCCCCATCAAAGCGCGCCATACACCTCCACGGTTGTCTTCTTAGTGCGGAAAGGAAATCCGAAGGCCATCCAAGACTGGGAAGATCTCGCCAAACCGAACGTCGAAGTCATCACGCCCAATCCGAAAACCGGAGGGGGTGCACGCTGGAATTATTTGGCGGCTTGGGCATGGGCTGAAAACCACTTCCAAAAGGATGAAGCCAAAATCCGCACCTACATGTCCCAATGGATTCGCAAAGTTCCCGTTTGGGACAGCGGCGCTCGCGGAGCAACCACCACATTCGTCCAACGTGAAATCGGCGATGTTCTTCTCACTTGGGAAAATGAAGCCTTCCTCGCCCTGAAAGAATTTGGCTCCAACAAATTCGAAATCGTCACTCCCTCCCTCAGCATTCTCGCCCAACCCCCAGTGGCTCTTGTGGAGAAGAACGCCCTGAAAAACGGAACTACCGTCCTCGCCACCGAATACCTCACCTATCTCTTCAGCCCAGAGGGCCAAAAACTCGCTGCCCGCCACTTTTTCAGGCCCGTCTCACCCGAACATGCCGACCCTGCAGATTTAGCAAGGTTTCCTAAAATCCAATTGGTCACCGTCGAAGAGTCGTTTGGAAGTTGGGCCAAAGCCCAAAAAACCCATTTCGACGACGGCGCCATCTTCGACCAACTCAAAGGCCCCTGAGCGTGCACTCGTCCATTTCCATTTCTAGCAAACGCCCTCGCCGTGTCCTCCCTGGATTCGGCCTCAGCCTTGGATTCACTCTGAGTTACCTCGGATTGATTGTTCTCATTCCACTCACCCTCGTCTTTTTCAAAAGCACCGGCCTCGGTTTTACCGGCTTCTGGAAGGTCCTCTCCTCCGATCGAGTTCAATCCGCCTTTCGCCTGACCTTCGGGCTCTCTGCACTTGCAGGACTGCTCAACGGCGTCTTTGGATTCCTCGTTGCGTGGGTATTGGTCCGCTATCAATTCCCCGGACGAAAGCTGCTAGACGCGGCGGTTGACCTTCCTTTCGCCATGCCAACCGCCGTCGCCGGCATTGCCCTCACAGGGCTCTACGCGCCTAACGGTTGGATCGGATCCAAACTCGCTCCCCTCGGAATCAAGGTGGCGTTTGCTCCGCTGGGGATCCTGCTCGCGCTCACCTTCATCGGTTTGCCTTTCGTGGTTCGAACCCTGCAACCAGTCCTCGAAGACCTCGAGTCCGCCCAAGAGGAAGCCGCAGCAAGCCTCGGAGCAAACCGGTGGGAAACGTTCCGCCGCGTTATTTTCCCTCCCCTGCTCCCTGCACTGGTCACTGGCTCCACCCTCGCTTTCGCACGCGCCGTCGGCGAGTACGGATCCGTTGTCTTCATCGCGGGCAACAAGCCGGGAAAAACAGAAATCGTGCCTCTGCTCATCATGACCAAGCTGGAACAGTTCGACTACGCAGGCGCAACCGCCCTCGCCTCGCTCATGCTAGCGATTTCCTTCGTCCTGCTTTTGTTCCTGAATTTTCTCCAACGCAAAACGTCTCTCTCCCGTCGCAGCTCATGAGTCCAGTTTCTCGTAGCACTCAAGATCCTCTCTGGACGCGCCTGCTTCTAATTGGCGCCGCAGTCTTTTTCTTGGTTTTGTTCCTTCTCGTCCCCCTTTTCTCGATTTTTGCAGAGGCTTTCAAAAAAGGAGTCGCCCTCTATTTCGAAGCTCTCACCGAGGAAAATGCACGTTCGGCTGTGCTCCTTACCCTGACCGTTGCCGCCATCACCGTACCCTTCAACGCCCTTTTCGGCGTGGCTGCCGCATGGGTCATCGCAAAATTTGAGTTCCGCGGTAAAAGCCTCCTCCTAGCGCTAATAGACCTTCCATTCGCCGTTTCTCCCGTCGTCTCCGGCCTTTGCTACATCCTCGTCTTCGGGGCCAACGGGGTCCTCGGCCCATGGCTCCAAGCACACGATATCCGCATCATCTTCGCCCTCCCAGGCATGGTGCTTGCCACTATCTTCGTCACCTTCCCTTTCGTTGCCCGCGAATTGATCCCACTCATGCAAGCCCAAGGCAGCGATCAGGAATACGCCGCTCTGAGCCTCGGCGCATCCGGTTGGCAAACCTTCCGGCGCGTCACCCTCCCCAACATTAAGTGGGCCCTCTTTTACGGCATCATTCTCTGCAACGCCCGCGCCATGGGCGAATTCGGCGCCGTGTCCGTCGTGTCGGGCCATATCCGAGGCGAAACCAATACCCTCCCCCTCCATGTCGAGGTTCTTTACAACGATTACAACATGGTCGCCGCCTTCGCCTGCGCCTCCATGCTCAGTCTCCTCGGCCTCGTTACCCTGCTCCTAAAAACCTTCATCGAATGGCGCACTGGTCTTCGCCACCGCCATTCCTGACCGATCACCATGTCCATCCTCGTCCAAAATCTCCGCCGTACCTTCGGCTCCTTCCAAGCCCTCCGCGGAATCAATCTGGAAATCCAAAGCCACCAACTCGTCGCCCTCCTAGGCCCCTCAGGCTCTGGCAAAACCACCTTCCTCCGTATCCTTGGCGGACTCGATTTCCCAGACCCAGGACATGGCAAAATCCTCATTCAAAACGAGGACGTTACCGAACAACCCGCCGCAGACCGCAAAACTGGTTTTGTATTCCAACACTACGCCCTCTTCAACCACCTCACCGTTTTCGAAAACGTCGCCTTCGGCCTCAACGTCCGCCCCAAACACATTCGTCCAAACTCCAACTCCATTCGCGATCGCGTCGTTGAGCTTCTCCAACTCGTCCAACTCGACGGACTCGACCAACGCCTCCCTTCCGAACTCTCAGGAGGCCAACGCCAGCGCGTCGCCCTCGCGCGTGCTCTCGCTATCGACCCGCGCGTGCTTCTCCTCGACGAACCCTTCGGCGCGCTTGATGCAAAAGTCCGCAAGGATCTCCGCCGCTGGCTCCGTTCCTTTCACAAAGAAATCGGCGTCACAACGGTCTTCGTCACCCACGACCAACAGGAAGCACTCGAACTCGCCGATACCGTCGTCATCATGAACCAAGGCCAGATCGAACAAGTCGGCCCACCTCAGGAAATCTACGATCACCCGGCAACCCCCTTCGTCTACGAATTCCTCGGCGACGTAAATAAACTCCGGAAACCAGGACGCCCCGACCTGTTCTACGTCCGCCCACACGAAATCCAGATCCTCTTCGCGAGCGATTCCTCAGCCGATTTCAGCGCCCGCATCGAACACCTTTTCGCTGCCGGCCCCAGCGCCCGCCTCACTCTTCGCATGCCAAATACCCGCGAAACCGTAGACGCAGACATCACCCGTCAGCAACTCGATGAGATGGGTCTTTCCGAAGGAGACGAAGTCGGCCTCAAACTCGCAACCGCCTCACCAAAAGCACCTGCACCAGCCGTAACTCCATCTCGCTAGCGTCCTTGCCCCTCCGTCCTCGGCCTGCACAAGAACTCGAACTTATTCCAGCACCTGAATTTCGAAGCCGACTCATAAAGGCTGAACGCACAGCCTCCCGTTTTAACAACAATGCCCGCCACCTAAAAAAAGGGCCTCCCGCTTACACACCAAAGCAGGAGACCCTCGGGATTCGATCCGCCCTTGATGACCAATCAGGAGACGGATTTCAAAAACGATCTGCGCTAGAACTTCACGTTGACGTCGGCTTGGAAGATCTGGACTGCATTGCTTTTACTCCCCGGCCCCGCTGCGCCATTGAGTCCCGCTCCCAGATCTCTGCGCAAATTTTCTCCATACTGATAGGTCAGCGCCAGCGAGGTCGCGTTCCCGAGATTGTAAGCTAGGGTCGTCTTGTAGCCTGACATATTCGTGTAACTACTCGACCAGTCGGAATCGTTGATGAGCGGGTCGATCGCAGAAAGACCGACCTGCCGGTAATTGGCCAGCAAGGACCAGTCACCCTTCTTCTTATTCTCCCCAATTTGGAATCCAAATAACCAAGCCAACTTATCGGTGCTCGAATATTTGACGGGATTGGTGACAGCGCTGGTCGGCGTTGTCGGAGTCGCTTTTTTCCCGTAGAGCGTGTCGCGCTCGACCCCATCGAAGTTATAAGAGAAATCCCATTGCACCTTCGTTTTCTGACCGAAAACCTTGAAGGCAAGATCTCCCGGAAACAGGAGCAGCTTCAGGCCTTGCAGCGCATCGGTGGTGGCCCACCCGTCCGTTCCAACCGTTCCATTCGCAGCGCCACCCCCATTGCCGTTCACACTCGCTCCGTTGGTCCAGTAGAAAGCCGGTGCTAGCGTAGCCTTGATCTGCGCATTGAGTTGCGCGGACGCAATGAGCTGCGTTTCATAAATGAAGCCGTCGCGGTTCGTGATCCCACCCCGACGGAGCGTCCGATTCGCTGATGCCTCGTTGTTGTCAGCGACATTCAACTGGCCGGCCACAAGCGATAGCTCAAGCCCCGTGAAATCGAACACCTTGTGGAGGTCGATCTTTTCAGTGAAACCCGTCGGATTGATGTCCGCATCCCAAACGAGATCAGTTGTATAAAAAGGGTTAGGCTGCTTTCCCCCAACCAACGTCACCCCATTGAACGGCGTCCACCCGAGAAATGCTTTGTTAATGTAGATGTTATAGTTCTGGAAGTAGTCGCCCGAGCCATTCCCATTGGCCAAGGTTTGGTTGTTACTGTCGTTGTTTTGGGTGGTCGCAAGCCCGAATCCGGCAAAGAAGTTGTCCGACAGTTTGTAATCCGCATTCACTCGCAGACGCAGGCGGTACTGGCTGCTCTGACTGACATTCGAAAGATCCGTCGGTGCTTGGGCGTCCTGTGTTGCGTACTGGTAACGCAAACGAATATCCCCGCCGAGCTTGAGCTCCTTGATAGACCCGTCCAGCTTCAGCTTCCCAGCCGAGGTCTTTTCGTAATCCCGGGTCAATTTTGCACGGATCTCCTCCGCCCGCGACTCCTTGAGAACCCCTTCCTGGACGAGCGCATCCAGAAGAGCGCCGTTGTCTTGGGCGTAAAGGCCAGGACGAACGACCTCCGAGGCGGTGAGGGCTAACGCGCCAATTCCAAACAGGCGGTATGTGGATAATAAACGATTCATAAACAGCGATATTAATGTTTTCTTTCTCGACCGAATCCCAAAACCGAATCAGGCGCGATTTTTGAAAGTAGTCTCGGTTTGTATACTTTAACGGCAGCTAAAACGGCTTCGTCTGAAGAAGAAACCTTCACCCACCGATATTTGCCCCCCTCTCACCCGAGAGAGGAACAAAAGGGGCACTCACAGATCCGCTCCGTGAGTGATAAATTTGCGGTACTGCGAGAGGATCGATTCTAAAGCCAGCCGAAAGGCTTGCCTTTGCGCAACCAGAGGAGCCAAAGCGGGGCTTTCCAAAATCAGTTCAAAAGGCCTCGGCTTCTGCTCGGGAGGCGCGCTCAAAATTCCCTCATAGGAACTCCGAATGATCCCATTCACCGCTTCAAATCCATCAATGAAGTCGCGGGAATCTCTCGGAAGCGCGTTTTCCGCAGCATCCAATGCTGGGGCTAACAACTGCCTGGCCAGCACGTCCCCACGAGCAAATCCGTAAAAACCCGAGCACGTGTCATCGGAGTGGAGAGAAATAATTCCGTCAAATTGACGCGCTCGAAGCTCTCTTTCCAACAACTGCACCTCCCGTTCGCACGAGTTTTTCCAAAACTCGCGGTTGAGATCCTTGCCTGAGCCTGAGTGACGATTGCCAGCAAGATAACCCGTCGGATTGCACATCGGATAAATCCAAAGTTCGAAATGCCGCCCCAATTCCGGAGTCTCATCCAAAGCTCTCACAAAATCCATCAGTCCCAAAATTCCCGCAGGCTCATCCCCATGGATCCCTGCAAAAATGCCCACTTGAAACCGCTGTTTTATCAAGTTCGTCCGGCGAAAATGAAACCTCGGAATCCACACGGGCTCCCCCTCATGCTCCCAGACCGCGAGCGAGTTGGCCCGAACACAGGACGAATACCGAGACTGGATCAACAACGGGAGCAGCAGCGTCTTAAGCGACAAACCCCGCCGGTCTTCCATCCCATCCAATACCAACTGCTCCGCTTCCTGGATCTTCGAACTGACCCGAGGCGAGAGCAACGCCTCCTTCCCTTCAAACACTTCGGTTCTCACGCGCCCACCTCCCTAAGCGCGATGTTTTCCAAGATGGCCATAAGTCAGATCAGTTGCAGAGGGCGCAGCGCCCCACTGGGCTTATCAGTCATTTCGATGCTAATTACGGAGTGTAAATCCTATCAAAAATGCCCCCATCGGCAAAGTGCACCCGTTGCGCCTTGGTCCACCCTCCAAATGCGCCGTCAATCGTCACCAACTGAATCTTGGGAAATTGCGCCCCGTACTTCGCCAACGCTTTTTCCGAACGCGGCCGATAGAAATTACGCCCAATGATATCCTGCCCCTCCTCACTGTAGAGATACTCCAAATAAGCCTCGGCTAACTTGCGGGTTCCCCTCGCGTCCACGTTCTTGTCCACCACGGACACGCTCGGCTCCGCCAAAATACTCAAAGACGGCGCCACGATCTCAAACTTATCCCGCCCGAATTCTTTCAAAGCCAAAAAGGCCTCGTTCTCCCAACTTAAGAGCACATCGCCTATTTCCCTCTGAATAAAGGTTGTCGTTGCCCCCCTCGCCCCACTGTCGAGCACCGGGACATTCTTGAAGAGCCGGGTGACGAAATCACGCACCTGAGCCTCGTCTTTCCCAAACTGCTTCTCCGCATAAGCCCACGCCGCCAAATAATTCCACCGCGCTCCCCCGGAGGTCTTCGGATTCGGCGTGATCACCTGCACCCCTTTCTGAACCAAATCCCCCCAATCCTTGATACCCTTCGGATTCCCCTTCCGCACTAGGAACACCACCGTCGAAGTGTAAGGCGCGCTGTTGTTCTTCAACCGCTGATTCCATCCCTCAGGGATCAAATTCCCCACCGTTCGAAGCGAATCCACGTCCCCCGCTAAAGCCAGCGTAGCCACATCCGCCCTCAACCCATCGATGATCGCCCGAGCCTGTTTCCCAGAACCACCATGGGACTGCTTAATCGTCACAGATTCGCCAGTCTGACTTTTCCAATGCTGCACGAAAGCGGCATTGAACTGACCATAGAGTTCCCGTGTGGGATCATAGGACACATTGAGGAGCTCTTGGGACGCCGAGGCCGCCAGCGAACCCAGAACCGTGACAACCGAAACAAACAAAGAAGTACGCATAAGACAGTTTTGATTTTTAACCCGATTCCAATCAGTTGATCATTTCAGTATGTATTCGCCACTGAAAATACAATACCCAGCGATCACCGCATTCAATGTCTACCATTTCAGTTCCCTTTGTCAACGATTTTTTCGACCTCGGTTTGTCGCTGCTTTTGAGGCCAAAAAACCAGACAGATTCAATTCTGTTTTGTTTTATTTGGATTCGCCAATCCGCCACTGTTGTTGGCTAATTCTGACGACCGCTCGCTCTCTCCAAAACTAAAGCAACCCACCATCCAAGCGGCGATTACCTCCAACTCCGCTGCCCAATCGGATCCCGTCCCTCGGATGGCGACACACTTGGATTCAAACGCAACGCCAGCACAACACCCACCGCAAATCGCTTCAGCCACTGCAGAGCTTGCGTTTTCCTTGAACAGAGCAGCTCGCCTTGAAACTTCCAGCGAGACAGGTCCCGTTTACTTTTGAGACTTCCAGTCAGGATTGGGCAGCGCCTCCCAGATGCGTAGATTCCTAAAACTCGCATCCGTTCCCACTCCCAGCATGACGCTGCACTTGGGAGCTGCAAAAAGAGGCGCCGCTAGGTTGACGGTCTTGCCAGCCACCGAGCCATGAGCCTCGCCCCCTTTCAGTTCCAAGAGAACCGTGTACCACTCATTCAGATTGAGGGAGTGCGCCACGGAAACTTGAGGGTCCTTGTCCCTCTGGTTGCTCGCAGGATTGATCCGTTCAGCCGAATAGGGCACCAGATTCAATCCCGTCTGGCTCAGGAACAGACCGCACACGTAGTCCTTCTCATCCGTGGCTTTCACGAAAATGGACCGGTATTTTCGGCCCTCGGCAGGAACCTCGTTAAGCCGAATATCGACCTGAATAATCGCATCCTGAAACTCAATGCCGTACGAAGCGGTCGCAGGATGGTTTGCACCGGGAGACTCCACCCCGTGAAAAGCGTTGTCGGACTGTTCCCAACGCCCGCCTTTTCCGCCCTCCGGTCCCGCGTTGAATCTCCAGCCTTTGAACCCACTGGCGAAGCCACGGGCCTTATCGAAGGTACGCTCCGGTAGCCGACTCAGGGAGTCGCTATACAATTCTCGCCCACGCAAAGTCATCCAAGTTTTCGGAAGCTCCTCACCGTCCGCTCGAGCAGGAACAAGGAAGATCAAAAGACCCAGTACGGCAAAAATGGTTTTCATCATTGGTTTACAGGGGTGCATTTCTTCGACGCTCAGGGGACCTCCTCGCTCCATTCTAAAGTCCTCAGAATCATACTAAAAATTCCAACGCTTCGGCTTCTCGCCAGCGGCCCTCACCTCAATCCAGTCGAAATCAACCACCCCATCCGACTCCGGCAGATAAAGGCGCAAGATCGGGACTTCGCCATGACTGGGAAACTCCACCGCCACATCCTGCCAATCACCGCCTTTCACAGCGTAAGAAACTCTCCACGGCCCCTCCGACTTTCCTCCGACTTTAGGAAGTAACTCCACAAACCCTTCCCCTCCCTTCTCACAACGAATCCGAAAGCTGATCTTCGCCGCCCCAGACAATCCAACCCCAACTCCCAAAAAAGGCGTACTCCCGCTGCCTTTCACACTCAACACTCCATCTTTCACCGAAGCGTCACAGTTGCGCGCCTTCCATCCCAACAACGAATCCTTCGGAGTCGCTGCCACCGCGCTCTTCGCATGATTCGGGTTCAACTTCGGCACCACAGCCTCCGTGTCCCTGAGAAACTCCGAAATCAGGCCATTTAGTTCAGCTACCATCTCCGGCTTTTCCGCAGCCCGGTCCTGCTTTTCTCCAAGGTCATCCTTCAAATGATACAGCTCTAAACGATCCGAGCCGTCCTCGTTGCGCGCATAAAAACGGATCAACTTCCAATCCCCCTTCCGAACGTAGGTGCCCGGATACGATCCATCCATGTGCTCCGACTGCCTTTCACTCCCGTGCGGAAAATGGCAGAATACGCGGTCTCGCGGCGAAGCTCCTCCCATCACAGCTTGCGATTGATCGTACCCATCGAGCTTGAGTCCAACGCGCGGCGTGTGTCCTGTCAGCGAAAGCAACGTTGGATAAAAGTCTGTCGACTGGAAAAGAATCTCGCTGGTCGCAGCTGCAGGGATTTTCCCCGGCCAAACTAACAGGAAAGGCTCGCGTGTACCGCCCTCATACAAAGACGCTTTCCCACTGCGCAGCGGCAGATTACTCGTCGCAGGCATGTCCTCAAACCCCTTCGGATCGGTTGATTTAGGAGGATAGGCGTATCCGCCATTATCCGAGAAAAAGACGATAATGGTGTCTTTCGCAACACCAGCATCATCAATCGCCTTTAGAATCCGCCCTACCCCGTCATCCAAACTTTTCACCATCGCCGCATAGAGGGGATTGTGCTGAGGATTTTTTGCATCGGCCTTTGACTTGAAATGCTCGATGTAATCCTGTCGTGCATTCCAAGGGGAGTGCACGGAGTAAGCCCAGTAGTTCAGGTAAAAAGGCTCGTCCTTGTGCGCTTGAATGAATCTTGCCGCTTCCTTCGACATCCGATCCTCGATGTGCATCCCAACCTCATCGGTGATTGTAGGATCCTTAATGAATTTCCATGGCGCCAAATAACCACCTCCCGGTCCTGCTGCATTAGGCGCATGTGGAAAATCCAAATCAAAACCCTGATCCTTCGGCTCGTAATGATCGTCCGGATTCTTGGCGAGATTGTGTCCCAGATGCCACTTACCAAAATGGGCCGTCGCATATCCAGATTCCTTCAACGCCTCCGCAAGCGTGAAATAGTCGGGCTTTAAGCGCGAAACACTCCGTGCCTGCTGCACCCGAACCGTTGGACCTTCCTTGTTGAGTTGTTTCTCCAGGTAAATCTCTGGGATGTGACACACTGGAGCTGTAATCCCCGTCCGAGCCGGATATTGCCCCACCAGAATACTGGAACGCGTAGGCGAACAAAGAGGGCTCGCAGCATAAGCCTGCATGAACCGCGTCCCGCGTTTGGCCAGACGATCCAAGTTCGGCGTCTCATAAAAGGAGCTACCGAGGCACCCCAAGTCATGAGCCCCGAGATCATCCGCGAGAATGAACACCACATTCGGCTTCCGATTCGAAGGCGCTACTTCAGCTCCTTTCACCACCGCGGGCAAAGACACCAGGCTAAAAGCAGTCGCCATGGCGACGATTCTTAAGATCGCTCTCATAGGACAAAAAAGGGGGACTGCGACTCCGCGTAGGTCCGCTTATTGTTTTACCGGCCCATTCGGGCCTTGCCCAACCTGCCATTTCTTCACCGGGCCATCGACCCCATCGAGGGGAATTTGATTCGCAAACTGATCTTCATCCTTCAACTCCGCTTTCAATCTGACCAACTCGGCCTTGAGCGTCTTCACCAACGCCGCGGATTCTGGAGCATCATAGATGTTTTTCTGCTCCGTTGGATCCTTCACCAAATCAAACAACTCCCACGCATCTTTCTTCCAATAATGAATCAGTTTGTGCGTCGAAGTCCGAACCCCGTAGTGAGCGCGCGTGTTGTGATGCCCTGGATCATGGTAGTAGCGATAATACATCGATTGTCTCCAGTCCGACGGTTTTTCACCGCGCAAAATCGGAACCAGGGAATGCCCTTGCATGTCCTTAGGAACAGGTACTCCCGCGATCTCAAGGAACGTGGGCGCATAGTCGGCATTGATCGCAAACAGCTCCGTTACCGATCCCGCTTTGATCACTCCAGGCCAAGAAACCATGAGCGGAATCCGCAGCCCCGGCTCATACATGAACCGCTTGTCGTACATTCCAAGATCACCGAGGAAAAAACCATTGTCGGTCGTATAAATCACCACCGTATTATCCGCCAATCCTTCGGCCGCCAGCCACTGGCGTAAACGCCCCACCTCGTCATCCACACCCTGCACACATGCAAGATAGTCCCGCATGTATTTCTGGTACTTCCACCGAAACAACTCCTCGCCGGTGAGTGTTTTCTTCACTCCGTTCTCCTCCAACTCCACCACATCCGGCTTTACCATCAGCCATTTCCTCTGCTCCTTTTCGTCCAACCCCACCGGCGGCTTCAGCTTCAAATCCTTGCGCGTCAAATCCCGCGCTACCGTCTGTGCATTCTCAGGCAAAGCCGTAGGACGAGTGGCGTAATCATCCCTCAACGTCAACGGCTCTGGAACTTGGGTGTCCTTGAACTTTGCCGCATTCACAGGATCGGGCTCCCATTCGCGATGAGGCGCTTTGTGGTGCAGCATCATGAAAAACGGCTTGTCCTTCGGCCGCGCCTTAATCACCTCAATCCCCAAGTCCGTGATTACCTTCGT
>CANFNA010000011.1 GCA_947448395.1 Chthoniobacteraceae bacterium | reverse complement strand
TACCAGAGCAGTACGACGATGGCGGCTTTTCCGGCGGCAACATGGAGCGCCCCGCCCTGCAGCGGCTGCTCTTAGATGTGGAGGCGAAGAAAGTGGACGCCATCGTGGTTTACAAGGTGGATCGCCTTTCGCGCTCGCTCCTCGATTTCAGCCGAATCATGGAGACGCTGGATCGCCATGGGTGCTCGTTTGTGAGCGTCACGCAGCAGTTCAACACCACCCATTCCATGGGCCGCCTTACTCTGAACATTCTACTCTCCTTCGCCCAGTTTGAGCGGGAGATTATTTCAGAGCGGACGCGGGATAAAATGAGCGCGGCGCGACGGAAGGGCAAATGGGTGGGCGGCTCTGTGATTCTGGGGTACGACCTCGACCCGCAGGTTCGCAAACTCGTGATCAACGAGGAAGATGCCCGACTTGTGCGAGAGATTTTCGCGCTTTATCACGAGCGGCGTTCGATTTTGGCGACGGTGGAGGAGCTTAACCGGCAACGGGTGCCGAGAAAAACGTGGGTCTCAAAGAGTGGGAAAACAGCCGGGGGCGGCCCCTGGACAACCTCCAATCTTTCCCTTCTCCTCACCAATTTGGCCTACCTCGGGAAAGTGGATTATCAGGGCAAGATTTACGACGGCGAACACGCCCCGATCATCGACATGGAAACTTGGGGGGTGACTCAGTCTCTGATCCAGAGGAACGCGCAGAAAGGCGGAGGTATCAGACGCACCAAGTTCAGCGGGCTGCTCAAGGGCCTTCTCAAATGCGGTTCCTGCGGCTGCTCGATGATCCACACTTACACCTGCAAAGGCACAACGCGGTATCGCTACTACGTTTGCCTGAAGTCCACGAAACAGGGCGCGAAGGTCTGCCCGACCCGTTCCATCCCGGCCAAGGAAATTGAGGATTTCGTTGTGGGACAAATTTCGGCCATTGGCGAGAGCCCCAAGCTGATTGGAAAAGTAGAGGAGACCGCTCGCGCCCAGCGGGAGGGCAGAATGACCAAGCTCGAAGCTGAGAAAGCAGAGATCGAAAAAGCTCTCCGGAACAACGCGAGGCTGGTAGCCGGGATTTTTGAGCTTCCAAATGCCTCAGCGCGCTTGGCCGAGATTGAAGCCCAACTCCGAGCAGGGGAATTGAGGCTGGTAACGACCCAAAACGAGCTGGCCTTCTTAGGGAAAGCAACCATCACCACGCCAGAAATTGCCAAAGCTCTCGGAGCGTTTCGCCAGTTCATTGATTCGATGCCACAGGTCCATCAAGCCCGCTGCCTGAGCCTGCTTTTGGAACAAGTCACCTATGACCGGGAAAAGGGCACCGTGGCGATTTCGTTCTGGCCCTCCGGAATCAAAGTTTTAGCCGACGAAAAATGATGCACTCAGCCAGTCTCTCCATCGTAACCCGCATGCATTTCACTCGAGCCAAGGCAGGCCGAAAAACCATTGCTGAAGGGCCGGAGCCGAAGCCCACCTCAGCACCTCCAGATCCAGTGCCTCGGATTGCTCGGCTCATGGCTCTAGCCATCCACTTTGAGGGTCTTATTCGACAGGGCCTTGTGAAAGACTATGCAGACTTGGCCCGGCTGGGGGGCGTTTCCCGAGCGCGGATTACGCAGATCATGAACCTGCTGAACCTGCCACCAACTGAGCAGGAGGAGATTCTCTTTCTAAAAGGAGGCCCAGGGCGGGCAAGGCTTACGGAGAGGGTGTTGCGCTCCCAATCACAAGTTACGAAATCCATTCCGCGCAGCGAATTTCAGTAATACTGCCGGATGTAGCCGTAGGCCTTGTCAAAAAGCTCTTGATCCGTGTGGAGCTGATATTTTCGCAAGGAGGCACGCAGCACCTTCTGCACTTCTCTTTGACCCCCACTCGTATTCTGCCAATCAGGGAATCGGACCTCTTTAACGATAGCATCTATATCTGCGACAAGGCGCTCGACGATGACGTGCGTGTTCTTGCCCTTCACTTCGTTGAACAGTTCAGTCAGCGCCGCAAGAGCCCGATCCTCTTCTTCCTCGGGCTCCCCGTGCTTCTCGGCTTCGACCGTTTCCTTTGCCACTTCGAGAATCGCTTTCAAAAACTCCAGACTGTTGAGCAATCCCTGTTCGTGTTTTTCACGAATCTTCTCCAAGCGTTCTCCCAGTTCCTTGAACTTCGGATTGCCTGCATGCTTTCTGAGGCGGGCGATTAGCTTGATTTCCATTTCGCGCGCCTTCTTTTCTGGATTCGCGTCATTCAGGATTCCATCGAGGACGTCGGCATCCAGAATCAGCGTTTCAATATCATCCCTAACTGCCTCCACGTGCACGTTCTCGTTGATAAGTTCGATCGTCTTGGCGCCCAGCCGGTGCCAGAGCAGGCGACCGTTGCCGCTGACGGGCTTCACGGATTCATAGACCTGCGTCAGCCACTTGAAGTCCTTCTCATACGGGCTCAAGCAGGGATCGGGTGACAGCGCTTCCCATATGGTGCCGAGCACGCTGTATTCAGCGGCGAACTTGTCCCGCGTGACGTTGTCCGGCAGGCATTGCTGGGCAGCCATAAGCCCCTCATAACCGCCGACACTGCGGTCCACGTTCGGGAAGAACGCCAGGCATTTCTGCATCTGCACTGGCAGGGCCTTCCGCAGTTCGTCGATATTGCTCACCACCTGCTGCACGGCCTTCTCGTCGAAATCGAGCGCCTGCGCCACATCGTCGAAGATGCCGATGTAGTCCACGATCAGGCCATGCGTCTTCGTCTGGCCGTAGGTGCGGTTCACGCGGCAGATGGCCTGAAGGAGGTTGTGATCCTTCATCGGCTTGTCGAGATACATCACTTGGACAATTGGCGCGTCGAAACCGGTGAGCAACTTGCTCGTCACGATGACAAACTTCAGCGGGTCCGCAGGATCGCGGAAGCGGTCGAGCAGCTTTTCCTCGGCGTCCTTGTCGCGGATGTGCTCCTTCCACTCCGGTTTGTCGTGCTGGGCGCTGCTCATCACCACGGCACTGGCCTCAGGGCCGATGAGTTCGTCCATCACCTTCTTGTAAAGCACGCAGCACTCGCGGTCGAAGACCACCACCTGCGCTTTGAAGCCGTTCGGCTCCACTTTGGTCTGGTAGTGCCCCACGATGTGCTCCACTACGGCCCGCACGCGCTCCGGGTTCTTCACCAGCACGGCCATCTTCGCGGCGCGTTTGGCCAGGTCGTCGCGGTCTTGCTCGCTCAGGTCGCCGGTGATTTCTTTGTAGGCTTCATCAATCGCCGCCTTGTCGATCTTGAGCGTCACCGCCGGGGCTTCGAAGTGCAGCGGCAGCGTCGCCTTGTCACGGATGGAATCCTGGAAGGAATAGCGGCTCATGTAGCCCTGCACGTCCTCGTCCGCGCTGAAGGCCCAGAAGGTATTGCGATCCGCCCGGTTGATCGGCGTGCCCGTGAGACCGAAGAGGAAGGCGTTTGGCAAAGCATCTCGCATCTTGCGGCCGAGGTCGCCCTCTTGGGTGCGGTGCGCTTCGTCCACCATCACAATGACGTTGCTGCGCTCGTTCAGCTTACCGTCTGCCTCGGCGAACTTGTGAATCGTCGTGATCAGCACCTTGCGCACGTCCTGTCCCAGCAGGCGTTGCAGTTCCTTGCGATCGCCCACGCCGACCATGTTCGCCACATCCGCCGCGTTGAAGGTGGCGGTGATCTGGGTGTCGAGGTCGATGCGGTCCACCACGATGAGCACGGTGGGATTGCCCAGGCGCGGATGCAGGCGCAGCTTCTGCGCGGCGAATACCATGAGCAGGCTCTTGCCACTGCCCTGGAAATGCCAGATGAGGCCCTTCTTCGGATACCCGGCCACCACGCGGGCCACGATCTTGTTCGTCGTCTCGTATTGCTGGTAGCGGCAGATGACCTTGATGCGCCGGTGCTTCTTGTCCGTGGCGAAGAGGGTGAAGTTTTGCAGGATGTCCAGCACCACGGCGGGCCGCAGGAGGCTCTCCACCGTCTTGCGGACATGACCCAGATTGCCCTCCTCTTGGTTGTCGTCGTCGCGCCATGGTCCCCAGAGGTCGATGGGCATGCGGATGCTGCCGTAGCGCAGGCAGCGGCCCTCGGTGGCAAAGGAGAAGACGTTCGGCACAAACATGGCCGGCACTTCCTTCTCATAGATCTCGTTCACCTGATACGCTCCGTCGAACCACGTCACCGCGCTGCGCATCGGCGTCTTCGCCTCGCCGATCACCAGCGGCAGTCCGTTGATGAGAAAAACCACATCAAAGCGCTTCTCCACCGTGCCGCTCTGGAAGGTCCACTGTTTCGTCACCGTCAGCCGGTTCCGGCCCGGCTGGGCAAAGTCGAGCAGGCGCACCGGCACATGCTCGCCGTTCGGGCCAAAGGGCATCGTCTTCTCCCCGCGCAGCCACATCGTGAAGTTCTCGTTCGCCCGCACCAGCCCGTCGCCGCCCACAGCGAGCAGGATGGCCCGCAGGGCATAGATCACCTCGTCCGCCCGGTCAGGCTGCGCCGCGATCTCCGGGTTCAGGGCGATGAGCGCCTCCCGCACCCACATCTCCACCATCACCTCGCCCGACTGACGCGGCACCTTCAGCGGATCAACAAAGGTCCATTTCGAGGGCTTGAACTCCTCGCCCAACGAACCGCCCCAGCCCGCGGGCGGGTCCTCCCGCAGCACCGACGAACCCGCGCCGCTGCCGAGCGAGGTCGCGGCGTCGAGGATTATCTGCTCGACGGTGTTGGATTCGGTGAAGCTCATGGTTAAAAGTCAGTGGCAGCAAGATAGGACGAGCCGGTTTGGTGTGCGTGACGTTTAATGCGAGACACCACTTGAGGTAGTGTCATTTCGCCACGCATAATCAGATTAAAGACATGACTCGAATCTAGGAGAAGCATTGGTGTGCGCTGCTTTGAGGCTGCTTGCTTCGCTCCATCATTGAAGCCAGACAACGAGATAAAGAGGCCCATCGTATTGTCGGCCTTTGAATCGATCTTGGCCATGAAGATGTCGATATCCGGAGAGCCGATTGGCTCGTTCACCAGTTTGGCTTCAACGAGAAAGGTTGTGCCTTCGATAGTAATGGCTCCATCAATCTGCCGACCTGCCGCTTTGTAGCCAGGTCGTGCTTCGAGCTCGAAGTAAACTGCCAGATCGTAGATCCAACGCTCGAACTCATATCCGCCTTCCTGGGTTCCTATCTTACTTATGAGCCCATTGAGCGCCGCTTGGAGTTTTTCAAGAGACTGCTGCGCTGCTTGTCTTTTCGATGCGTCTTCCATCGCGGCTTTTCGCCTCGCCTCTGAGGCCTTTGTTTCGCGAATGGCCTCGTTGATTTCAGCTACGGCCAACCTCAAACGGTTTACTGCCTCGACGGCCTCGGGAATTCGCTCTTTCGTATCTTCCTTCCGTTCGAGGTCGGGGAAATGCTTCATCTCGGCCAGTGATCTCGCCATCGCCAGAATCGCATTTTGCCCCTTCTCATCCTTCACAAGCCTTGGCCAAAGCCACTGAATGAAATCCCGCTTTGACTGGTCAGAATGCCACTGAGCAAGCGCGGAATCGGAGATTCGATGCTGGATCAAAAACACGCGCAAGCTGCTCTTGAACCAGATCACCTTGAGAATGGCGTCTTGGGTCAATTCGACGAAAGCTGGCGACAGTTTCTTGTTCATTGCATCCGCTCGACGGTGTTGGATTCGGTGAAGCTCATTTGGCGGTGAACGCTTGGTTGAGTAAGGCGGTGCGGACGCTCGTAAGTTTCTGGAAATTCTGTCGGACGCGACACGAAGTAGATTCGAGTGCGTGAACGCTTTCGACAAAGCGGGCCTGTTCCTTCCGTGACGGCGTTGGAATCTTCATGGCGAACAGGTCTTCCATCGCCAGGCGCTTAGTTCCGTGTGAGCTATCCGAAATACACGACAGAATCTTGTCTTTCGCCCAACGGAACCAGTGAAACACATACTCCACAGAATGTGTTTCGGCTGGCACGAGTGCTTTCATGTCTTGGTTGAAGGCCACATCTCTCGTCGTGATCCCGAGCGGAAATGAGTGCGCCAAAATCATTCCGCGAATGACGATAAGGAGGCTTCCAGCGCCTACAACGGTGGCTTCATTTCGGCCCGACTCGGACAGATGCTCTTCGGAGTCACCGATCAACGCCACCTTCATGTCTTTTGGGCTGACCCAAGGGAAGGAACCCATCCAGTATTCACTGCGTCCTCTTGATGGTGTGTTTCCACTGACCCAGCGCCCTGTCTGGCGTATGGGAACCAGTGAGTTGGAATGCCTTTCTGAGATGAAGTGCTCGTTACGTGCCGCGTCGGCGCACCGGGCAGTCCTTTCCTCTAGTTTCTGAAAGCGATTCATCGCCTCATCCACCACCCAAAGGATTTCCGCGATGCGGCGCTGCTGGTCGAGCGGCGGGAGGTCGAACTCCTCCAGCTTGAGCGTGGTCCAGTTAATGGTGGGCGAGAGCGAGCCGACGGAAATCTCCACGGCGCGGTTCATGAAGCGGTCGCTCATCATGAGGAAGGGCAGGAACTCCGGCAGCACCTTGTCCGGCCTGGCCCGCACGACCATGGCATGAGCGGAGCAGATGCCGTCGAACTCCGCCACGGCCAGCTTCCGCTGATAGGCGCGGCGGCGGCCAAAGATGATGTCGCCCTTCCGGAACCGGAGCTTCGTGCCCGTGACATCGCTGCCCTTCCCCCAGCGCCGGATGTGCAGGCACTGCGGGTCAAGATGCTCCAGCCCCACATAAATCTCCTCCTGCGCATCCTTCGGCTCCGCCCGCTCCCCGATGCTCTCCGCAAACTCCCCAAACGCCATGCGCCGCCAGCCCGTGCGGTCAAAGAGCGGGAGCGTGGCCCAGGCGGGATTGGGCTTCAGTTTGGCGAGTGATGGGAGTGCGGCGGTCATTGTTCAGCGCTTCTCGATACACTTCTCGATACACTGGACTGCAAGCCACTGCATGACAGGCATCTCGTCTTTCAGTATCTCCTCTTCAGCCGTAGAGGGGGCAATCCGAGGTGTAGGGGCACCTTTCCTCGTCTTCTTTGAGTGAATGCACGCGTTCCGAAGTTGATACACATGGGCCGCATACTCCCCGATAATGTCCGGCGCGGCTAAATTGACTGCCGGAATGACTTCACCACTGGAAGTGGCCCGTGCCTGGGTAATTCTTGCCGAAGCACTGGCTGGTAAGGAATTAAGCGTTCGCAGCAGGTCGCCAGCTGCAACCGCCCATCGCAGCACAGCGTCAATCTGCTGTTTTTCATTCTTCGCGGTCACTCCGAGTTTTACGGGAGCCTCCTCAAAGAAGTATTCGAGAACGTTGTAGAAATTCTTGAATTGGGAAACCGGAGAGTAGTCCCTCAACGCTGAAAAGTAGTAAGCGAGCAACTGCTCGTCATGCAGGGCTGTCGTAGTAATGAGTTCCTGCTCGATCTTGAAATTGGAGGAAGACGGGAACCCTCGATTCACGGGATACTCCATTGACCCTTGTTTTGGGCGCCCAGGTTCAATCACGTCGAATGTCTCTGCTTGCTCCAAGGTCACTATGCTGCCGGCGACCTTAATTATAGGAAGTGTGTATTTGCCTGTTCCAAGGCTCGAATGATCTTTGGTCTCCACACTGGCAGAGATTGCCATCGCAGCTTCCAGCTTTCTGCGATATTCCTCAAACGCTTCTTGGAAATACGGTTTGAACAAGCACCAGTCGTAAAAGTGATCCTTGCTCGTATGGTTCGGGTCGGTGCACTCGACGATAGTGTCGTCGTTCAACGTGTCCAACACGAGGCACTCCGTCAGAAGCCAATCGTATCGGAAATAGTGCTCCGCTGGGTCCTCTTTCCAGAAAACGAACTCGCTGATCTTGCTCGTCAGCTTGGATTCTGGGTGCCGCTTGGAATACTCGAATAGGTAGTTATCAATAACATACTCCTGCTCGCGTTCTGATGGAATCGGCTTAGTTGAATCAAAGCGCGTCTTCGCCACCGAATCCAGTCGCTCCAGAAAATAGAACGGCTGAGCCGTGAGAATTGGTTCCCCCATGATGCTCGGAGTGATCACCATGGGAAACTGCAATCCCGAAAAGAAGACAACCTTCCCCAGTCCGCGAGAGTTTGTGAGAGGCATCAAGAAATTCGTATTCATTCAGCTTTTGTGTCCAAATCCTCTATTGCCTCAAACCGTTCCAACCCCGATTCCTCTGGATCGCAGGTTTCAGCACAATTCTCCATCACATCCCCAATCCCCACCAGCTTCCAGTCGGTCCGCTCGAAGACCGGGCGAGAAGCCCAAGCGGGATTGGGCTTGAAGGAGCCAATTGATGGAGCAACGGAAATCATCAGTTTGCTGAATTGGGTTTGATGTCCACCTTCTCCACGCGATCGACATGGAAGCACACTGACTGTTCTCGGACCACTGTCTCAGTTCCCGACCAGTCGAAGACCCCGAACCCAGTTTTCCCATGCGGCCAGTTGTCGCCAAAAACGTCCGGAAAATGCGGAAGCGTTAGTTGGACAGGCTCACCCGGAGAGATCCAAGAATCTGACGGGCAGAACGGGACGAAGAATTGAAACCGATAATTCGCAGTGGCCAAGATACACCAAAGCAAAGGCAGCTTCGCGTCGCTTTTCCGTCGGAGCAAAAGCACTTTGCCGTCCCGATGTGGGTTTGGCCCTGGCGTAAACGCAAACAGCACGGGAAACATCGAAAGCCGCGCAGTCACGCGGGACATAAGCCAGTCAATAGTCGGCTGGCATTCGCTCACGAGCCCAGGCGGACAAATTGAGCAGGCCACTTTTAACAGAGCTTTTGCAGCTCTCAGCGGGACGTGCGCTTGGGCAGGAGTCGGAACGGGAATCTTGAACGTGAACGGGCCATCAAACTTCAGAGATGACTCCAGTTCGTCCGCAACGATTCCTATTTCGAGACCCTTTTCGCCCATCTCGATACGAATGTCCTTGTTTTTGTATGTTGGGACACCGCCTTTGCCTCTGATTTGAGATACGGTGCGCATTGGACCGAACCATTTGGAAAGGTGATCCTCGTATTCATCGGCCAGCTTTTCATTACAGGCATCGCACTCGTTTTGGGAGACAAGCGATTTGTTTCCAAGAAACTCCGGGACTGCATGGGCAACTTTACGGAATGTGACCTGTGGCTTTCCAAGTCCGCAAAACCGACAAATGCGGCCTTCTGTGTCTGGTTGGTCAGCTAGCTTGATGTGACGGCCAACGACCAGTTCGCTATCGAAGACGATAGAATAGTGCTGGTCATAAAACCCAACGGCGTCGTTTTGCTCCTTTGATAGGTTCATTTGGCCGAGATGGGAGCGTTAAGTTGTTTCCGGACTGAAGCGGCACTCTGAAGCCATCTCGCCAGCGCGTCTGGCAGCGCAGTGGTGGCAGACTCGGCAGCGGCATCAGTCTGCCCCTGCGTCTCGCCTCCGACATACAGCGGGATGCTCAGATTTCCCTCCTTCGCTCGGATTTCCTCGATGGGCACGACGCGGGTGAAGCCGGGCTCGTCCTTGAAGTTCTGATAGGCGCGGACAACGCGCTGGAGGTGCTCGTCGGTGAGGAAGCTCTGGGCGCGTTCGCGGGTGACTTCGTTCACCGCGTTGATGAAGAGGATCTTGCCGCGCCGGGCCTTGGGTTTCTGCGTGCGGCAGACGACGACGCAGGCTTCCATGGGCGAGTTGTAGAAGAGGTTCGGGCCGAGCCCGAGCACGCACTCGATGAGGTCGGCCTCGATGAGCTTGCGGCGCATCTCCGCCTCCTCCTGCCGGAAAAGCACGCCGTGGGGCCAGAGAACGGCGCAGCGGCCGGACTTGGGCTTGAGGCTTTGCAAAACGTGCTGCTGGAAGGCGTAGTCGGCGCGGCCCTGCGGCGGGGTGCCGTAGAGATTGCGCCCCCAGGGGTCGGATGCGAAGGCGTCGCGGTCCCACTGCTTGATGGAGTAGGGCGGATTGGCCAGCACGACATCGAAGCGCATGAGGCGGTCGCCTTCCACGAGCTTCGGCTCGGCCAGGGTATCGCCGCGCTCGATGCGAAAGTCCTCGATGCCGTGGAGGAAGCAGTTCATCCGGGCGATGGAGGAGGTCATGAGGTTCCGCTCCTGGCCGTAGAGCTTCACGTTTCGCCATTCCTTCTTCTGATTCCGCAGGTGGGCGATACAGGAGAGCAGCATGCCGCCGGAGCCGCAGGTGGGGTCATAGACGGACTCGCCGGGCTGCACGTCGAGCATCTCGGTCATGAGGTGGACGACGGTGCGGTTCGTGTAGAACTCGGCGGCAGTGTGGCCCGAGTCATCGGCGAACTTCTTGATGAGATACTCGTAGCCCTGGCCCAGCTCGTCCTCGGGCAGGTTGGCGACGGTGAGTTCGAGCGAGGAGAAGTGCTCAATGAGGTCGCGCAGCATGGCATCCGACAGGCGGTCCTTGTTCGTCCACTGCGCATCCCCAAAGATGCCGAAGAGCTTGTCGGGGTTGGCGGTCTCAATGGCCCGCATGGCCTGCTGCAAGGCGCGGCCCACATCACGGCTGACCTTCCGAATCTCCCGCCAATGCGCATCCGCCGGCACCTGGAAGCGGTGGTTCTCCGGGAACAACGCAAAGTCCTGATCCCCGCCCGACTCCCGCAGCGCGGTGACCGTCTCCTCATCAAAGACATCGCACAGGCGCTTGTAGAACAGCAGCGGGAAGATGAACTGCTTATAGTCTCCTGCATCAATGGTGCCCCGCAGAAGCACCGCAGCTCCCCAGAGGTAGGATTCGAGTTGTTGTTGGGTGATGCGGGTCATGGCGAATTGAGCGCGGAATTGAACACAGAATTAAACACGATCAGGGTTTGTGTTTAATTCCTGCGGCGGGTCGGATTGCACACATGTTGTTGATTTCCAAAGTCCTCCGCGCCCACGGCGTGGCGGGATCGCCATGCCATCCTTGGCCAAAAGACGCAGCAAGTGTTGAACTTGTCTCTTTGTCTTTGAGAGAAGGACCTGAGCAAGTTCCTCCAAAGGCGCACCATGGTCGCCTTTGTGGACAAGATGTTTATGCAGCAGCAGCTTACCTTCATCCTGATCCAACCCCTTTCGGCGGGTGTAGGTGGCGGACTCACCAATGGCAGAGGCGAAGGTGCGAGAGAGAATCAATCGCGCACCTCGACCACGACTGACTCGCTCCAGGAGACCATCGGTGACGAGGCGGTCTGCCAGAGGCTTCAGACCATCTGGAAGCCCCACATCCCGCCGCACTGAATCTAGGACCAGGAGATGCGCTGTGTCGTAAAGCCGCATTTTCTCCTGACCGACCCTCTCCAGATAGGCAAGGAAAGGCGGATCCTGGACCACGCCATGAAGGGTCAGATTAAACTGAAAGGGGGAGGCTTCTGGCGTGGGGAGCTGCTTGGCGCTGGTAATGGCGTCTTCGAAGATGAGGTTCATTCCCTGACCGGAACGCTCAACCATGCCGCAACGCTGAAAAACTTCGGCTAGGCGACGATTCCGCGGCGCTTGCCGATCAAGCAGTGTCTCCACGGTGACCTGCGGAAGCAGGCCACCCGGACTCTCAATGGTAAGCGTAGTGGGTGCGTGTCGGATGAAGATGCTGTTTCCGAGCAGGTAGTCACGGTGGCAGACGGCATTGAGGAGTGCTTCACGCACCGGACGTTCGGCGAAGGACGGCAACTGCCGGACGAAAAGCCCCGACTGGAAAGATTGCCGCGGATTACGACTGGGTTCATTGACCTGCTGCCAAAGGAGATCATGCCACGCGAAGAAACCTTCTTGAAACTCCAAACGCAAATCCGCAGGACCCGAAGCGGGGGTGTTGCGGAACTCATAAACCAGCTCGGCCTGAGCCATGTGTTTGCGCACCGCCTGCCGGGAGCCGAAGAGAATCAAGGCCGCATTGACCAAAGTGCCGTTCGCAAGAAGCAACTCCGTGTCGCGAAGCAACTGCTCATGGCGAAGCCCTGCGATGCGTTCAGCATCACGCTGACCCGATTCTTCGCGACGCGCCCGCAGTGAGTGAACCCAGGCATGACGGAAGGCTTCGATGGCGGAGGGGTTGAGATCGCCCAACACGAGACCCGAGCAGGGTTCGGCAGTGAAATCCCGACCGATTTCCTCCCAGATTGACTTTCGACGCGCCTCGGAGAGGGGCACCAAGCTGTCATTCTCCCGCATCCACGAGCGACCATCCCAGGCCGCAGGTAATCCATAGGCATGACGGGGCACCGTGATGACCAGAACCCGGCCTTCAGGAGTCAGGAACTCCTCCCAATGAGTGGTGAGGTGAATGCGTTGGTTAAGGTTTTTTCTCGTAAGCTCAATCTGTGGCCAAATTTGGGTGCCAACGATCCGGCGTGGGCGCTGATCTGAAACGCCAAGAATAATTTTCCCCCCGCCTTCGTTCGCTAGAGCGCAGGCGTATTTTGTGAGCCCATCGAAGTTGTCCTTGGTCTTCCATTCTTTGAACTCGCAATGCTCACCTTCCAGACCACCCAGAGTTCGCTGAAGTTCTGCCGGAATCTCAGTCATACCAACAATCCCTCCCGTTTGAGCATTCCCACTAGCATCTCCTCCGCCGCGAACGCCGCCTCCGCGCTCTCGCGCAGCCGTTTCATCGCTTCCTCCACGGTGAGCACCTCCTGCTCGACCTTCGGCTCGACATAGCGAGGAATGTTGAGGTTGTGATCGTTGGCGGCGATCTCGTCCAGCGTGACGACGCGGGCGATGCCTTCCACGTCTTGGAAGTCGCGAACCCAGCCGTGAATGCGTTCAACGTGCTCAGAGAGCAACTCGTTCTGGGCGCGGCCGGTTTTGAACTCTTTCGAGGCATCGACGATGAGCACCTTCTTCTTCCGATCCTTCGCCTTCTGTTGCCGGAAGACGAGGATGCAGGCGGCAAGGCCGGTGCCGTAAAAGAGATTCGGCCCGAGGCCAATCACGGCCTCCAGCAGGTCCATGCCGAGGAGCTTTTTCCGAATCTCGCCCTCCTTGCCCATGCGGAAGAGGGCTCCGTGCGGGAGGACGACGGCCATGCGCCCGGTCTTCGGAGCCATGCTTTTGATCATGTGCTGCACGAAGGCGTAGTCGCCGCTCTTGCCCGGCGGCATGCCGGCGAAGTTCCGCCCGTAGGGATCGCTGGTCCAGACCTCGTCGCCCCATTTCTCCAGGGAGAAGGGCGGATTGGCGATGACGCAGTCGAAGGTGGCGAGGTTGTCGCCGGAGTAGAAGGCCGGGTTCCGCAGGGTGTCGCCGCGCACAATCTTGAAGTCGGTGGCCCCGTGCAGGAAGAGATTGATGCGGGCGATGGCGGAGGTTGTGAGGTTTTTCTCCTGACCGTAGAGCTTGCCCCAGAGCGTGCGGACATCGCCGCGCGTCTCTTTCACATGATGAACGGCCTCCAGTAGCATACCGCCGGTGCCGCAGGTGGGGTCATAAATCGACTCGCCCTCTCGGGGATCGAGGATGTTGACCATTAGCCGCACGACAGATCGCGGGGTGTAGAACTCGCCCGCCTTCTTGTTCGTGGCGTCGGCGAACTGTTTGATGAGATACTCGTAGGCCTGCCCGAGGATGTCCGCCTCGGCGACGCCGTTCCCCAGCGGCAGTGCGGAGAAGTGCTCTATGAGATCGCGCAGCAGCTTGTCGGGCAGGCGATCCTTGTTCGTCCACGCCGCATCGCCAAAGATGCCGTAGAGCGTGTGCGGGTTTGCCTGCTCGATGCCGCGCAGGGCGGTCTGCAAAGCCTGCCCGACATTCACCGCCACCTTCCGCACATCCCGCCAATGGCAGCTCTCCGGCACCTGGAAGCGGTAGTTCTCCGGGAATAGTGCGGCTTCCTTATCGCCGTCGAACTCCGCCAGCGCGACAGCGTGCTCCTCGTCATGAACATCTGAGAGCCGCTTGAAAAACAGGAGTGGGAAGATATAAGTTTTGAAATCTGCCGCATCGACAGGCCCCTTCAACAGCCACGCGGCTTTCCATAAATGGGATTCAAGCTGGGAAAGTGTGATGGTGGGGGTGGTCATTTGGGATGAGAATTGCGGTCAGAGGGTAAGTCATCTACGGGGTTACCCCTCTGATTTTTTCGACTCTTCTGAGAGATACCGAGTGATGGCGTCCCGGATGACCCAAGCGATGCTGGGGCGCTTGTGGCCATACCGCAGCCTCGTCCTCTGAAGAAAGGACGAGCGTGATCCGGTCCACACCCTCTCCCTCAAGTGTGCAGCAATCTATTAGAGAACGATTCCCCATACTGTGCGATCCTGCATCAATTTGAGCTGATTAGAAATCCGGAAAGGGGCCGAATAGGAAGATTTTCGAAGCCCCGAAAGCACGACCCCACGTTGCTTTTGGCCGTTAACCAAAAGCGCCCGAAACAGAGAGTGGAGAGAGGCGGGCGAAGAGAGGGCGACAAAAGCTGCAATTTTCGGGCGAATCCGGGCTCTGAAGGCGAAAACGGAGACAGACGAGCGGGAACCACAAATCCTCGCAACCCTTTGATTTTGTTTTACTTTAGAGGAGAGCGCTCGAAGTGGAGCGTCTGTAAACTAAAGGGGCGCTGTGATTACAGCGCCGGGAGGCTGGCTCCTGAGGTAGGATTCGAACCTACGACCGATCGGTTAACAGCCGATTGCTCTACCACTGAGCTACTCAGGAAGGTACCCCGCAAAATCAGAGGGATGTTTATAGTAGCCCGCGGATCAATCAGGCAACTGTTTTTGCGACCTGAGTCTTGGTCTCCTAATTTCTTGAGCCCTTTCAGAAGGACAATCGCTTGCTCTCATTAGATTTTCGACTCGTCACTGGAGGGCTCCGGCCAGAACCTCCCGAATCCTTTCCTACCATGCACTCCATCCTTGTCGCTCCCTCCATTCTTGCCTGCGATTTTGGCCGACTCCATTCAGAAGTTGATCGTGCCCAAGACGCCGGAGCCGATTGGCTTCACATGGACATCATGGACGGTCATTTCGTGGACAACATCTCCTTTGGACCTGCCTTCGTCGACGCAGCCGCTCAAGTTGCTAAAGTTCCGCTGGATACCCACCTGATGGTGACCCGCCCAGACCACTATTTTCCCAGGTTCATCCAAAACTCCCGCAATATCACCATCCACGTCGAAGCCGACTGCGATGTGCTCGCAACGCTCAAGGCGATTCGCCAAGCCGGAATTTCCTGCGGTCTCTCCTTGCGTCCAAAGACCCCATTCGAGTCGATGCTCCCCTTCCTTCCTTACATCGATCTCCTGCTAGTGATGACCGTGGAACCTGGGTTTGGAGGGCAACCGTTCCTCACCGCGATGCTCGAAAAAGTTCGCTCAGCCCAAAAAGCCCGCCAAGACCAAGGACTGGATTATCGAATCCAAGTGGACGGAGGAGTCACCTTACAAACAGGCGCCCTCTGTGTGGAATCAGGGGCCGATACTTTGGTTGCAGGAACCTCCGTTTTCCGCGCGCCAGACATGAAGTCCGCTATCAGTCAACTTCGGAACCTGCCCAGATTCTGAGGATCTAGGCTCGCACTCGAAAGCGTCCCATCTTTAGCGCTTACAAAACCCGTCCGCTATTGGGGAGGCTCCTCCACAGTCCGCACCCGACGCGGAGTGGTGGAAGCAGGGGCTGCACCAGGCTGTCCTGGCGTGGAAGCGCTAGGACGAGGAATAGAACTGGATCCAGGTCTGGGAATGGCAGACCGGTTAGCAGCCGGCTTAGTCGAGCTTGAAGATGGTACAGACGGAGACTGTGGCGCCCCAGAGGGTCTTGCAGAGGCATTGGGCGGAGCGCCCGGAGCACCTGGTGAGGATGTCGCCAAACTCGCAGACACCGTCGCTTGATCAAACTCTACCTTAGCCGTTTCCGAACCCTTTTTGACGAATACAACCGCTTTGGTCGCTATCGCCGCCTCCTCAACAGACACCAGTGTCACGCCATCCTCATCGGGTCGGTCACTACTCAAAACTTTTCGCGTCGAAAGGTCCCGAGACCGAATAAAAGCAGTGTACACAGGGGTCCCATCTGCGCCTCGGCTTTTGGACAGTCCTGTAACAATCCAATTGGACGCAAAACTTTCAGCTGGCGCTGCGGGCTCGGGAACCGCGGTGGAAACCGCAAACGGCGATTTTTCCATAAGCGCCGCGTAACGATCCGGCGGCATAGTCTGAGGAACTGGAGCCGCCTCATCCGTCGAAGAACTAGAGATCCCGAACAACGCCACCGAGCCTAGAGCTAATAGTCCAGCTACTGAAGCCACAGGAAATATTCGAGGCAGTCGGGTTAGTTTCATCAGGTCAACGGGTAGCGAACCATTTAGCGATGGTAAAATCTCCGAGCATCATGGTCGCGTCTGCCGAGTCCACGCGGAGGGTTGCATCTTGGACCACCAGAAAACGATCCGGAGCCTGCAAATCGATGAGGAACTGGCAAAGGCCCTTCCAACTTCCCTTCAGCTCAAACTTCACTGGGATCGAGGTGAATCCAGAGTCCGAACGAGCTGCGACGAGTTGTTGCTTGGAGAAGGTGAGCCCATTTTTAGCCGAGTTTTCCTTCAAAAAGTTCAGCAGCAGATTGCCCGCAGAAGCCTCACTCTCAATTCTGGGCTGAGCAGTCCTCATCCACTCACTCCGCTCCTTCCAGAAAGATGCCTTCTCCGAAAGCGCTTTCATGGCGACAACTTGGGCCGATTTTTGAGCCATTAACTCAGCGATCTCAGAGCGGTTTTTCAAAAAGAACTTCACCAAAACGAAATTCAGGAGAACCGCGATTAAAAATCCGAAAATCGCGACCAATCGACGTTCACTCGGAGATAACTTTTGAAAATTCATCGGCGAGGAGATGGAGCAACCGACTCCGATTTTGCCGTTATGCGGAACTGCGCCCTCTCATTAGGAAGAATATTGGGATTAGGAGACTGCAGCTGAAATCCAAACAGAGCCGGGTCCTTTTTCAGACGGCTCGAATACTCAATGGCTTCTGCCAACGAACTCGCCTCGCCCGAAATCGAAAATTCACGCACGCCCATTTTGAATTCGGTAATTTTAACATCCGCCGGGCCAACCGCACTTTGGATCGAATTGAGTATCTCCACCATAAATCGACCCGGATCGGCTGCAGGCTGCAGTTGGATCCATCGATTTTGACTAGCTTTCGAAGCCTCTACCTCCGGTTGCAGCTGGGCTAACTGAGCGTCCAAGCGCTTGAGACCCGCCTTCTGAAGTGCCAACCAACCAAACGCGAGCGTCAACACCAGCAAATAAGCGAGTCCCACCCATTGTAAGCGCTCCCAAAGAAACACACCGCGCGAACGCGTCGCCTCCTCCTCAATCCACAACGCAGGCATCCAACTTCCCTCGATCTCGGTGGCAGCTTCCAGCCCCCTTTCTTCAACCGGAATACCCGGCACCACCTTGCTCACCGCCTGAATCCAACCCGGAATTTGCACCGCCACCACCGCGCGCGAAATCTCCACCCCAACTCCAGACAATTCCGCCCCAATCAGCGCCCGCGAAATTTCCAACTCCGCTAAAGCCGCATCCACCGAAGGTAATCCTTCCATCCACAACAGACGCCCTTTCTCAACCAGCGCAACAAAAGGCCGCTCAAACTCCATCCATACCATGAGAACCACCCCCGGCTCTCCAGCAAGCCCCATCGCGAGTTGGTTTGCGTAAACCCCCAACCGCACCGGCCCGCGCCCATTCCTCCGCAGCGGCCCGCAACAAGCATCCAAGGCCGCCATACTCACGCTCAAAGCAAGCACTTCAACCTGATCCTCCCCGTGCTTGCCGATCTCTTGCAAATCAAAGACAAACTCCTCTGAGGCGTAGGGAAGCAATTTTTCAAGCTGAAGCTGCGCCATCGCAACAAGATCCTCACGAGGGGCCTCCGGTAGCTGAAAACGCTCCAACACAAGCGCAGCAGAAGGCAAAAGGACCTCCACGCGGACCCCAGAAGACAACTCCCCACACAATCCCCCAACATCACTCCCTGCAACCTCCTGATCCCCTTCACGAAGACGCCAACCGTCCGGTGCTGGCAAAAGGCTGGCTATAGTTCCACTGCGGCGGGGTTTCATTCGATCCAAGAGCGTATCTGCGGCGTACCTCCGCCTTTTCTTACAACCACCTGCACTTGTCGAACGACTTTTCCAGAATAACCCTCGCTTTTAATCCGAACCGTCCGGTCGTTCACCGTCGCCAAGTGCTTCAATAACTCCCATTTTTTTACATCCATGCCCATCGCAGATCGGACCTGATCCATCCCCGTAAACTTCGGATCATCCTGCGTGTGTAAAACCCCATCCGGTCCCGCTCGCACCTGAACCCATCTCATGACGTCCGCGGGGCTCAACCCCGGGAGGATATTTAAAACCTCCTCAGGAGCCTCCATCAGATCCATCTGCCCCCCACTGTCCATCGTCAATAAGTCCTTCCAACCAGGATATTGCATCAAGGCCTCCACCCCAGCCACACGCTTCAATTCATCCAAATCCATGATCATCCGATTCGCCGGATGGTACTCACCCCGGTCCTCTTGCCCATTCAGTCGAGGGAGATTATCCGCGTCCACGTAGTCCAATAAACAGTCCACCATCCGATCAATATCGTTCCCAGAAACCCCAATGACAAATTCTAGCCAGTGCTTAAAAAATTGAATCCTCCGAGGGTCCTCACCCGTCAGAAGAAAAGGAATGTTCAACCGCCCCCCTTCGCCTTCCACCTGAACACGAAACCCAAGGTTCGGCGCCACCTCCGTGGTCAATAATGAGCTGTAACGATCCACTTGCGGATTCAAGGCCATCGCAACCCCCGAATAAGCCATCGCCAGTGCCTCGGCCGCACGCGCCTGTTCGCCATGCACCTTCACCCTCTCTTGCAACCAAACAAACCAACCCCCAATCGCCATCGACAGGACGACAATCGCCCAAAATACCGCCAAAAGCGCCGACCCTGATCGCGATCCCAACATTTGCCCCAGACCGATTCCCTGAGACCGGCGGCAACCTAAGAGACTGAAGATCGGGGTAGAACCATTCATGGGATCACTGCACCTTGGAAGATGGCACAGAAAATACGACCTCGTAAGGTTGATCACTCGCCCGACGCCATAACTTCATCCTCACCAAGGAAGGTCGAGCGTTTGCATCCTCCCATCGATCGACCCAAACCGCCAACGCTGGGTGAAAATAGCGAAATTCCAAAGCAGCAACGTCCGGAATCAAGGGAATCCACTCATACTGATTATCAGGCTCAGACAGAATCCGCCGGCGAATCCCGAGCTCTTGTCCTCGAGCCGGCGCACTCGCACTTTGAACCGTCAAAGTCAGCCAGTAATCATCATCCGTCACCGCAGAGGTGAGTAGTGATGGTCCTGAACGCGCCAGCCACTGCAACTCGTCAGCCGGCGCCGCCCCCACCAGATGGGGAATTCCCACCATCACATTGGACTGTTTTGGAGGGATCGATTGAAAAACCTTCTGAAGATATCGCACTAACCCGTCGTGAACCGCCCCCTCCACTTGGGAAGCCCTCGAGACCTGCAAGGCCATCAATTGAGTCCCAACCAACCGGTAAATCGAAAAAACCAGCATCGCCAAAACCCCCACACCGACCATTACCTCCAACAGAGTAAACCCCGCACAAAGCCGAGTTGCTGACGCCCTTCGGCCAACTCGGTTACAGGCCAATCGGGTAAGCATAAAATTTGAGTTCTTTAGACGCCCCAACACTCCCGTTCATCCACGTGACCGTCAGCACCACAGACAACATCCCCTCCACTTTCAAATTGTTTTGGTCCACCAACTCTAACGGCAACACCGACTGCTTCATCCGCATCCCCTGAAATTCCCCCTTCAAATCCGTCCCCTGAGCGTTGTCAGCGTAAGGCAACGACCCTGCCTGCAACTCCCGCATGCAATTCATCAGGGCACGATTTGCTCGCGCATCATCCCGCTGAGCACCCCCCGCCTGTAATCCCGCCTCCACGCAACGAGCCAACGAAAGGACCGCCAGAACAAACACCGCCGTCGCAAGCATCGCCTCCAGCAGAACAAACGCCCGCTGTCCCTTGGCTCCCATCCCTTCCTGTTGAAAACGTCTTCGCATAGGGAAATTTTCTCGCGACTTACTTCGGGCGCATCACCAGAACCTCCGGATCGGGAAGCAGCGCCCCAAACCGCAATGCCCACTCTCCAGCGGGACCCTCATAAGACACTTCCACCGGCTCTCGAATCCCGTTCGGCCAAAAACACCACTCCGCAGGCGCTTCGACTCCTTTTCTCGCGGCTAAACGCCGCAGTTGAATCTTCTCATCCTTCGCAATGTCCAAAACCACCCCATTCTCAGCCCCTCCCTCCTCTTGAACACTCCCATCAGTCGTCCCCATCCACAACCCTTGCTTGTCCTTCTCCAGCTTAACCCATCGCAAACGGACCTCTTGATTCGAACTCCGCGCCAACGCAGATGCCCGTACAACCACCCCTTCAAACTCTCCCATACGGTCCCTCAAGCGCTGCTCCCCAAATAAACCGCGCATGCTCGGAAGGGCTAAAGACAGCATCATGAGACCGATCATGACCGCCATGGAGATCTCCAAGAGGGTAAACCCCAACCGATTCCGCCGAGAAACAGTTGCCCTTTTCAATTCCCTCCCCCTTTCCCAACTCCCCCCACCAGTTCCGGGCGCGCCTCACAAACCTCACGCCAACCCGGAAAATTCCACGTGTTCGGAAACCCTTGGCATTGGACCGGTTTAGCCGCCTGTACCCTGCAATCTCGGCCCTCTAAAAAGATACACTCCCCGTTTTCCCGATTTATAAGCGACAAACCGTCCCGCTGGGGGCGCACTTGCGTAAACTCTTGAACAAATTCCCATTCCGTCATTCCTAAATATGCAGCCATCGAGGAAATCTCCGCCTCGCCAACCTTCACCTGCCCCGGCCAACGGCAGCACGCCGTGCATCTCTGACAATGGTATCGAACTTCAAACGGCATGGCTTGGATCAGGGAACGCTACGGTAAGACAAAGCTGGAAAAATTCCGCTCGATTCTTAACTATTTTCATTGGTGGACTCCCCCCTGTCGCCACACGGTCCCCCCTGCCGGCTCCCCCAATTGTATTGTTCCATCCAGCTAAACACACATTCCTCCCATGAAACGGTCCATTTCCTTCCCCTCACTACTGAGCCTCAGTCTCGCCAGTGCTATTCCAGCCAGCGCCGCCATCGACTTCGTAAAAGACATTCAGCCAATCTTGGAGCTCAACTGCGTGTCCTGCCATCGAGAAGGAAAGGGTAACTCCAAAGGAGGAGTCCGACTCGATACTTTCGAAAAAGCCACCACCAGCGGCGAAAACGGCCCCGCCCTAGTCCCCGGAAAACCCGACAAAAGCCCACTCTACACGACGACCGTCCTTCCATTAGACGACGACCTTCTGATGCCTCCAAAAAAGAAGGGTGGACCGCTCCCAAAAGAATCCACTGAACTGCTCAAACAATGGATTCAAGAAGGTGCCAAGTGGCCCAGCGGACTGACCCTCGTCTCCAAAAAGAAGGAAACGTCCTCAAAAACGGATGAATCACAGCTTGTGAAGGATATTCACGAGCGAATCGCCGCCACTTCTCCAAAGGTTCCCGAAAAGGAAATGAAAGCCTATTCCACGACCATTCCAGGGACGGAAGTCGCCTTCGAAATGCTCCCCATTCCAAGCGGGAACTTTCTGATGGGCAGCCCCGCTTCCGAGGAGGGGCGCAAAGACGACGAAGGCCCCCAGCGTGAAGTTAAAATCGCTCCCTTCTGGATGGGCAAATGTGAGGTCACTTGGAATGAGTTCGAACTATTCATGTACCCCACAGAGGAAAAGCGCATTCGGAATCTCCACCCTGTAGATCCAAAACTCAATGAACTCACCGACGCTTCCACGCGTCCCACCCAACCCTACGTTGAAATGAGCTTCGGCATGGGCAAGGACGGTTTTCCTGCCATCTCCATGACCCAACACGCAGCTAACAAGTACTGCGAGTGGCTCAGCGCTAAAACAGGCTTCTTCTATCGCCTCCCAACCGAAGCAGAGTGGGAATATGCAGCCAGAGCCGGAACCAAAACAGCCTACTTCTGGGGCGATGACGCCTCGCAGATGGATGAATACTGCTGGTCCGCAAACAACAGCGACGGCAAGTACCAGAAGGTCGGCAAGAAAAAACCAAATCCTTGGGGCCTCCACGACATCCTAGGAAACGTCATCGAATGGACCCTAGACCAGTACGACCCCAAAGCCTACGGGACTCTCGGAAATTCAAATCCTTGGAACAAAGCAACCAAACCCTACCCACATTCCGCTAGAGGCGGGGCTTGGGATGACGACTCCGCAGATAAGCTCCGAGTCGCAGCCCGTCGCAATTCCGATCCCGATTGGAAAATCCAAGACCCTCAATTCCCCAAAAGCGTTTGGTACCACACTGATGCCCAATTCCTAGGCTTCCGCATCGTAAGGCCCATGGAAATTCCCTCAGCGGAGGACATGCAGAAGTATTGGAACAGCGGAGTCGAAAAAGACTAACCAAACCCCTCCAGACCTCCAAGTCGCGCTCCTGCAAAAGTGGGAGCGCGACTTTTTTTATCCCCCCAAACGGCTTGGAAAAACGACAACCACCCATCACATTGCTCCTTCAAAGCTGATCCGCTTCACGCATCCCATGAACCCCGACTTTCCGCAAAACGCGCGCCCTAAAATGAGCCTAACGACCCCATCCTTTTTCAGTTCATCTTTCCTTTGCTGCATCGTTTTAGCGCTTTGCAACACTCCAACCGTCACCACGCTGCAAGCTCAGGAAGCGCCTCTAATCGAGATCGTCAAAAGCAATAAGATCTCCGTGACTGTCAGCGCTTTCTCAGGTCCAGAAGGCCAGACCATCGCACAAATCGTCCAACGCGACCTCCAGCTTTCCGGTGCTTTCTCAGTAGCCGCACCAGGCACCGCTGCCTTGCAAATTTCGGGAAACTCGTCGGGCTCAAGCCTGCGTGGATCCGTCAGGGATCGAGCCGGTCAATCGTCTTTGGAACGCTCCTACTCCGGCTCAGCACGCACTCAGGCGCACGCTTTCGCCAACGACATCATCCAGACACTCACCGGAACAAAAGGCATCGCAGGAACACGCATTGCCTTTGTCTCGAACAAAACCGGCCAGAAGGAAATCTACCTCGTAGACGTGGACGGATCCAACCTCACCCAACTCACCAGAGACCACTCCATCAGCGTATCCCCTGCACTCTCTCCAGACGGCCGCCGCCTCGCCTACACGGGTTATCAAAGCGGCTATGCTGATGTTTATGAAATTGACCTCGGATCCGGCTCACGCCAGCGAATCATCAAGTATCCCGGCACCAACTCCGGTGCATCCTATTCGCCCGACGCTAACCGTTTCGCCGTCACCCTCAGCAAGGACGGCAACCCTGAACTCTACGTCACAGACTCGGGAGGAAGCTCCCCGCGACGGTTGACGACGACTCCGGGCGTTGAAAGTTCCCCGAGTTGGTCTCCCGATGGCCGTGAAATCATCTATTCAAGCGATGCCGGTGGCAGCCCCTTACTATTCCGCATCTCCTCCTCGGGAGGCTCACCTCAACCACTTCGAACCGGACTCAGTTACAACACGGAGCCAAATTGGTCTCCGGACGGCAAGCGGGTGGTTTTCAACTCAAGAGATGGAGGTGGATTCGCCGTGGCAAGCTTGGAACTCGCCACTGGGCAGGTCCGCGTTCTCGCTCAGGGACAAGATCCAGTTTGGACCTCAAACTCCCGCCATGTGATTTTTGCGCAAAGCGGATCGCTCATCCTCCTAGACACTCAGACGATGCAAAAAACGGTTATTCTCGGAGGACTAGGCCGCATCTCTGAACCCAGTTGTACCCGTTAAGAGGGGTACCGCCCCCCCCCCGAGTGACTCAAATCGGCTGACTCAGCGCGTCCTCAGGACGCTCGTATTCTAACGCTAAAATTCGTAACAAACGATCCGCGGAACACTCCCGTCGCGTCCTCGTTCATTTTGCGAAACATAAAGACGCCTGCCCGCCAAAACCGGCATGGTCCATGTCTCTGGGGCATCCCACAGACGAATCCTCTGCTCAACCTTCGCACCCTCCGAAGATACTTTTATCCGCAATAATTCGCCAAACTCACCCAACACCAATACCCCCGCTCCGCCCAGATCCACGAGATTTCCACGTCCCACAGCACCGCCAAAACTCTCCTTCCACTTCTCCTCACCGGTCCTCGCATCCAACGCCACCAAATCCGAGAAGCGGCCGTTCTGTCCGTCAAATCCAAGCACCAACCCTTCTCGCTCAATCGGTGTTAAAAACTGCGAGCCAAGCTTCGGACTTCTCCAGACTTCTTCCAAAGAGCCATCCGCCCTAATCGCACAGAGCAGGCCTCCAGTGCCGTAACCCTCGGTCGAAAATACGCTCCCGCCGAAAACAAGTGGCGACGCTGCATTCACTGATTCGGCAATTGTTGCCCGATGCGCTTTTTCCCCGCGCACAGCGCCGCTGCTCGCATCAACACACACAACCCCTCCAGTCGGCGGCCGACTTTCACCTCCGACAAATGCCACCACAAATTGTTTCCCAGCAGGAACAGGCGACGCATAACTCCCGCCCCATTCATGAGACGACACCCAGAGATCTTTCCCGTCAGCAGCAGAAAACGCCGCTAAACAGCGGTTTTGAGATCCTCCCACCTGCACAATCACTCGCCCATCCATCACCAGAGGAGTCGAACCGAATCCAAAAAAATTCCGCTTCATCTCCATATCCTTCGCAACATCCCGCTCCCAAATTAATTTTCCATTCCGCAAATCGACACAGTGCAGAAGCCCGCTAACTCCAAAAACATACACGCATTCCCCTTCAACTACGGGACTACTCCTCGGCCCATCGCCTGAGCCATACCGATCGCGGTAGGGGGCCTCGTAAGCGTAACTCCAGAGCGTCTTTCCCGACTCCGCCTCCACGCAGTCCAAAATCTCGCGTGTCTCCATTCGGTGAAACACCAGAACCTTGTTTCCCGCGACTGCAGGACACGCCCATCCCTTCCCCTTCGGAAACTCCCACTTCTTCCGCAAACCTCCCTCCGGCCAGAATCCCTGCGCATCTGCCGGATCAGCCTTTGCATTGTGACTAGGCCCAAGAAACCTCGGCCAGTCCCCTCCATTCCCAGAAAGTGGAAACCCTAGGAGCGCACCCAATCCCGACCACAGAGCTATCGCATTTCGCATAGCTTTGCTCACTACGCCACCCCTCCAAAGCCGCAAGCACGAATGCTCAGTCCCCGCTCTTTTTGTGAACAGGCAGCACCTCAACAATTCGCGCCATCACAGCGCCGCCATCATGCTTGAGAACATTACAGCGCCCATACAAAACCACACTTTCCGAAGTCTCCATCAAAGCCGCCAAATCGCCTCCCGGAGTCAGCTGAAAAAATGCTCGTGGCTCACTATGATACCTCACCCCTCTCGCATTTAGGAGCCCCCCCAAGGGAATTCGTCCCTCCAAAATTCTCTCCCTCATTTCCGGTTCAAAAACGCCCAGAAAAATTTCGATCGCTCCATACTCCACAGCCGCCCGATCGGAATCCCTGCGCAGAATCACCTCGCGACTATACTCACTCTCACCCGATTTTCGACTCTGCAAAACTTCTAGGCCAATCTTCGACCCGTGAAAGGCCTCCAACCGCGAGGTCATGTCTCCGTTGTGTACCAACAAACCTTGGAACGGCGCCGGAACCTTATCGGCATCGACAAAGACAAACTTTCCACACCCTATCCCGTGGAGACGCGCGAGCGGTGCAAGCAAATCAGGCTCCTCTTGTCTCATGTGTATCGGGCGTTTTGATGCTGCGGCAAAAAGAACGCTGGCAGCAACGTGTCCACTCTCAGCAGAGCCTCACGCGTCAGCACAAATATCTCTCCTTGCCATTGGGCCAAGCATCTTGCCTCCAACTCAGCCCACTGAGGCTCAAAGCGCCGACGAATGTCCTCCGAAAACTTCGCAGAAAAATATGCCGCATTCACTCGACCCAGCTTCATCTGCAAAATCAGTTCGCGAATCAGTCTCTCCTCTGGAGTCGTCGCCATCGCCCGAGAAACCGGTAATTGAGCAGATTCCACCCGATCAATGTATTGGCCGATCTCAGCTGCATTCTGAAAATGCACCCCACCTATGTGCGAAAATGAGGCTACTCCCGCTCCAATCAAATCCGCCCCCTGCCAAAGCGCATCTCGATAAACAAAACGCGTGCGGGCTGGATCTCGAACCGCGGTATACCCGCTCGTTACCGTATATCCTACCTTCTCGAGCTCAGAAAAGGCGTACCCCACCCACTCTCTCTTGGTATTCCAGGTCGCGACAGGCGCAACCAATTGCCCCTCTTCCTTCATCCGCTTGAATATCCCCGTATTATACGGAACCTCCATCTGGTAAATCGTGACGCAGTCAGGACCGAGCTCGATCAACTTCCGAACGTTCTCCCTCCAATTCTCATCGGTTTCCTCAACCATTCCCGCAATCAAATCCACGTTGATCTGAGGAAACCCAGCCGAGCGAGCCCATCGGAATGCACGCTGAATCTCGTCCGCTCGATGCGCCCGTCCATTGATCTCCAAAATGTGTGAATCAAAGTTCTCTACGCCCAAACTCAGACGCGTCACCCCCAACTCTCGGATTGCCATCACCTTCGCCTCATTCAACGTTCCCGGCTCCGCCTCGAATGTCACCTCTTCCACTGAATCCCATGACAAAAGGGCCTTCATCCGATCCGTGAGCGAGCGCAACTGCGGCACACTCAGATAACTTGGAGTTCCTCCTCCAAAGTAAACAAACGATGGCTTGCGCCCGTTCACAAAGGGCGCCTGTGCATACCTTTCCAACTCACGAATCCCCGCATCCAAATAGCGCTGAATCTCAGACGCATTTCGGTCGGTGTACACGCGGAAATAGCAAAAATGGCAACGCTTCCGGCAAAACGGAATGTGAAAATAAACCCCAAGCGGAGTTTCCGAGGGACTCGGAGTTTGAAGCAATTCTTCTAAGTGCGTCGCTGTCCCTGCATCCCAGAAATGGAAAGGGGGATAGTTCGAAATAAAATAGTTTCCCGCCGTAGTCTCCTCCGCATCGGCATGCACTTTGGAAATCGAGGGTGTCGAATCGTTCATGGTTTAGCAGGGCTCGTTTGTAATCCGTAGACAGCACCGTCCTCGGCACCGATCACAATCCAGCCATCAACAACGGCTGGTGAGGCCACTACGGGAGCCCCAAGTTCATAAACCCAACGCTCACGCCCATCATTTAGCGACACACAATAAATTCTTCCGTCCATCGATCCCACAACCACTGCATCCCCGCAAATCACCGGCGAACTATCTACCTTGCCTCTCGTCGAAAACTGCCAAATCGGAGCCCCATCCTCGCGGTTCATGCAATGAAGTCGTTTATCATTACCACCGATCAACACTCGGTCTTTGCCCACCGCAGCACTTGAAAGATACGGAAAATTGCGATCCCGATACCGCCAGAGCACTTTTGCCTCCTTCGGATCCATCCCCATCACCACGTTTCCGTAGTGCCCTACATAGGCCTTCCCATCGTCTGCCACAGCCACCGACGACGCTACGTAAGCATCCGCCTCGATCTGCCGCAGCAGCCTCCCATCCACCAATGACACAATCCTCAACTGCGCATCACACCCCCCAAAAATCACTTCGCCTCCGGGCAAAAGTGCAGGCGTCCCGTTGATATAGTTATCTGTCTCCGCCCTCCAGACCGCCTTGCCACTGCTGGCATTGATGCAGTGCAAGTTGGAATCGTAGCTCCCTACTAAAATCCAGTCCGCATCGTTTTCAGGGGAGCGCGCCACATTTGCGCCTCCCAAAATTTTATCTCCCGTCTCATACGCCCACCCCAACATCCCTGACTCCGCATCAATCGAATAAAGCTTCCCGTCACTCGAACCCACAATCACCCGAGTGCCCCGCAAAAGAGGAGTCGCCTCGATGGCCCCCTCCGTCTTGAAAGACCACACTGATTTTCCCGTGCTCAGCTCCAGCGCGTGCAACACTCCATCTTCGTCCCCCACGTAAACACGCCCCGCTGCAATCGCAGCACCGCCCTTCACCGCCTTCCCAGCCTTGAAGCTCCAAGCTTGCTTCGGAAGCCCAGGCGCAGGCGAGGCCGATACTCCACTTAGCTTGGGATTTCCACGATGCATCGGCCACTCACTCGACTCGACCGCCAAACCAACCGAACCAAAACTCAAACAAGCCAGCATCCACACCTGCACCACAAATCCCAAACATAGGAAAGAGGCCCTCATTCAAATACCTCCTCATATAACTCGAGAAAATCTCTCTCAGAAAAATCCACTGGATTGAACTGACGCGTCCACTGCCCACTCGCTTCAATCGCCAAGCGCGGCAACGACTCTCTGGACACCCCAAGACCCGATAAGCTCCCACTCAATCCGGCTTGCCCAAGCACTTGCTCCACCATTCCAACAAGTGATTCAACGGAATCTAAACCCGCAGCGTGAGCATGCCCCAGATAGCCAGACATCGCCTCGGCGTTCTTCATATTCCTCCGAATCACACCCGGCAACATCCGCCCAACCGCTTGACCGTGAATCACCCCAAATCCAGCAGTCAGCGGATTCGCGGCAGAATGCGCACAACCAAGCATAGAACCCTCAATCGCGAGCCCCGCGTATGCTGCACCAAGCTGCATCTCTCCTCTCGCCACTTGGTCTGATGGTTCCAGTAAAACCCGCGGGAGGGCGCGTAAAATAAGCTTAAAAGACTCTCTAGAGAACATCAGCGACAAGGATGACCTCTTCTTGGTGACTGCCGTTTCTAAAGCATGCGCAAGCGCATCCACCCCTGTACAAGCCGTGACTCGTGCCGGCTGAGAAAGCGTCAGTTCGGGATCTAGAATGGCGACCCGAGCCGCCGCCTTCGGATCTCCACACGCCATCTTCTGGTGTGTTTTCGGATCCGAAATCAAAGCAAACGACTGGCACTCACTTCCCGTTCCAGAAGTCGTTGGAATCGCAATCAAGGGGAGCATCTCTGCGTGCGCTTTTCCCACCCCCCAGTAATCCCGCATCTCGCCCCCATTCGTCAGAATAAAATTCGCCCCCTTGGCCGTATCCATCGCACTGCCACCTCCGAGCCCCACGATCAGGTCCACCTGCGCGCAACGCCCTGTCTCAACGCATCTCGCGACATCTTCCGTATCTGGATTCTCCCGAACACCCGAATACAGCACCACTTCACATCCTTCTTGCGCAAGCCTTTCTCTAGCGGTTTCAGCGTGACCTGCTTTCACGATCCCATGATCGGTAACGAGAAGCACTCGCCGTCCGCCATACTCACGCGCGAGCTCTCCAACTCTGGCAAGTGAACCCACTCCAAAAACCAAACGCGTTCGGATCTGAAACTCAAACGGAGTCATAGGAGAGGAAGGGTGCGTCACATCCCAGAGCGAATGCGCATTAAGAAAATGAGGGAAATTTGCTCAGTCAGCCTCTAGGCACGCTCGATTGATCTACGCCGGTATAGAAACTCAAACATGTTTCCTTCATGAGGCTGATCCCAAGAGATTTTCATCGTCGAGATTGGACCCAGATTCAGTCTCTCAATCAAAGCGGACCCGAGCAATTGCTCTGTGAATGAAGAATCCTTCGTGATCGCAGTCACCACCAAAGAAGGACCTATCTTCGACAGCATCTCGGACTGCGGAACCTCCACCACACTCGCGTAAGGACAAAGATATTCCTTATTCGCGAGCGGATGCTCAAAACTGTCGCAGCGCACAATCGTCGGTCTCAAATACACACCGCCTTCAAAGACCACTTTCCGGGAACCTCCGCGATACTTAGCCGTCACATCTTCCGCTCCAGCGGTCTTCAATCCGTCCTCAATCGCCGCATCAATGAAATCGGCCATCTTTGGATTCGCAAACCCCGATAACCGAGCGCCCTCATTCTCCGGCGATAGAGGCGCCACAGGCCCCAATTTTTTTGCCAGCGCATCGGCAATCGCGGCTCCATGCCGAGGCACAACAACAGCAGAGGCATTCACGCAGGAACGGCCTCCGTTTTCCGAAATCGAAGAGGCTATCAGGTCGATATAATCTTCCCATTTATCAATGCAGTCTTCTCCGATCAGGATCTTGGAAAAACCAGGACCATGTACCGAATATTTTGGATTGTCCCGATACTGAGCAACCGTATTAGCGTCTCCAAACAGCAGCGCCCTGCCACAAATCCGCAGCACCTCCCCAGAGCCTTCGTGATCGGTTGGATAGAATCCGAAAGCCTCAGGAGGCGCTCCCGCGGCAATGAACGCCTGGATTAATCGATACGGCGTCCACGGCTCCTCTTTTCCGGGCTTGATGACAACCGGTGTCTTGAGAGCAATCGCCGGAAGCCATAGCGAATTCACCGCAGGCGAGTTACTCGGCATCACCAAGCCTAGGGCCTGCGTAGTGGCATAGTAGCTCACCGCAGCACCACTCTGCTCGCCGTATCCACGGTCGATCACATCCATCGGCAACCCTCGCGTAAGGCCATTCAAAATCGTCGCGACATGAGTCAGCGCGTAATGAATCTTTTGCATGTTCCGCTTCACCATCACGTGAGGCAGGCCACTCGTCCCCGACAGGGTTCGAACATAATCGTCGGCGGTTTGCTGATGCCCTTTGTCCCCGAGAGGAAGTGTCCCGTTCAAAAAGAGCTCTCCCGCCTTCGCAGAAATTTCAATTAACTGCGCAACTGTGAATTTTTTAAGCAGAGCGCGGGCCTCATCAATGGAACGCATGTCCTTTTTAATGACCCCTGCATTCACCTGGCTAACCCTGGCCACCACTTCTCCAGTGCGGTGATTAAGGATGTCGGTTTTATCAAGACTCTCGTAAGGCTTGCCGCGGCGTAACGCGGGAAGATGCGGAATGGTGCTCATTAGTATACTCCTTCCACAATATTCTTCTCCATCGCACCAAACGGACGCACCTCCGCAACCCCGTCCCACGCGTACTGCGCACGCGGCTTCCGACGCAATGCCTCATCACGCTCCAAAAAGCGCGGCATAAAAAATTCCTTGGTCAACGTGGTCAGCTCTACGCGTCCCCAAGTATCATACTCCACAGTCTTCTCCGTATCCTTAGGATCCACCACTCTCAAGATTGCCCGAGGTTGAGGAGCATAATAACTAATCGAATACTGATCTCCCGGAGTCAGTGGCACAGACGCTGCAAGCCCCATCAACGTGTTCCCGTAGGTCGGATAGAATCCAATTCGATTCTCAAGCACTTCCTCCACAATGAAGCGCACGTACTGCGGAAGCATCGTGGTTCCTCCACAAAACACCCCGCGAATGCCCGCATCCCAGATGTCCACACGCTCGGCGAGTGCCTCGAGAAGCTTTGGTGTCGTGAACAGTCCGCTCACCTTCCGGTGCTTCAAGATCGTCGCAGCCTGATCGACCACGTGCTCCATGTAGGCTTTGGCCTGATCGAATTGCTTGTTTGAGATCAAGCGCTTCACCCAACGAGGATCAAGATCAATGAAGTAACACGCGGACCCCCTCACATTGGCCAGATGCTCAATCGCCAATCTCAACCGACGCGGGCCCGTCGGTCCCATCATCAACCAATAGTGATTTCTTGGAAAATGTTCGTCGCTGAGCTTTTCGCTAAATTCGCTGTAATCAGTTTTGTAATCCTCCCATCCAATCCTCTGCTTCGGCATTCCAGTCGTTCCACCCGTTTCAAAAATATTGAACGGCCTCCCGTGAAACGCTTTCGGAGCCCAAACTTCCGGCTGCAAGTCGCGAAGCCATTCATCCTGAAAGTGCGGAAACTTCTTCAAATCATCCACGCATTTCACTTCAGAACGAGGGTCCCAACCCGCTTTCCGGGCCCATTCCAACCAGAAAGGAGAGCCTGTCTCCGGACTAAAATGCCAGTGAATGATTTCACGCAGATGCTCTTCAAGTTGTGTCTTGGCGACTTCGGGACTGGGAATGCTCATAGGTGTATTGCGTTGGATTACTTCAATGGTTGTAAAAACTTCTAGTGCTTGGCTTCGCTACCAGCAGGGGCCTCCGGAAGAAAAAAGCTGAGAATAAATCCCAGAACAAAAACCGAGGTTCCCACAATCCCTGCGGCGAAGGCGACCTTATCAAACGTCGATGCTCCAGGAACCATCGGCGCCAGCACGTTTGTTGTCAGAAATGCAGCCGATGTTCCTATCATTCGCCCGCCAACATTCGTCGCAAAGGAACCGCCCGTCCCGCGCAAGTGCAATGGAAAGACCTTCGGTAAAAACTCCCCGAAATAAGAAAACTGCGCCACGACGAGAAGACCGGAAAACGCAATCCCCCAGTTCAAAAGCGCCCCACCAGAATGGTAGAACACAAAATAGGTCAGCGGAATAGCAGCAAGACCCGGAATGAGGAACAGCCTCAGGAGCGCCCGGCGCGCCACGGCCATGACAACCAGAACCCCAAGCAGAAGCCGCCCAACAAGCCCTCCCATCTCCTGCCAGAACTGCGCCGAGTTCCCCCTCGCCTTGATATCTTTGTCGGGAGCCTCTTGCTTCTCTCGATTATCCCCGAGTTGTTTGAGCAATTTCTCTCGCTCAACCAAACTCTTCTTCGCCTCCGGCGCTGAGGCAGTCAAACGATCCATCTCTTCCCCGAGCAATTTGAACTCAGAGTTGATGGAGTCTGCCTTCGCCTTGTCGCCAGCCTTCATTGCAGCCCTAAACGCGATCCGATTTTTTGCCCTTTTTGCTCCGAGTTCGCGCAATCCGGGGATGCTCTCGAAGGCATTCTTAACCAAAGGATCAACTTCTAGAATCGAAGCGTTGATTGCCTTTGCCTCATCCTGCAACGGCTTGAGTGCTTTCCTCTGCTCAGCCAACTCAGGAACTCCAGGAACAATTCGCAAAGGCGTTAACTGCAGCGCTCCAAAGGCTGCACCATAGGCGCACGCGGAAAGCGCTGCCGTCACGAGCGTCGTGCGTCTGAGTTCCGGTGAAAACAGACCCATCAAACTTGGTCGACTGCTTACCCCTCCAAGCGCTCGACGCTCCAACCAAACGCGTGACTCCGGAACCAGAGGCAACATCAATGCAATCGGGAGCGCCGGTAGGATTCCCGTCATCAACGTATACCGCCAAGAGGCATGTGCGTTGAGAAAGTCGGGAATCGGAAGCGCCGGCAACTCATTGGCATGCGTGACAATCCACACATTGACGGCCGTCACAAGAACGCCGCCGAGAGACGCAAAAGCCTGAGTAAACCCCAGCGCAAACTCACGCTGTTTCGCATCATCAAACAACTCCGCAAGCCAAGTAATGGCCGCAACAAACTCCACGCACACACCGACAAAAGTCAGACTCCGAAAGAAAACAAAAGTCGGCAACGTGGAGGCAAAGGCCGCTGCAAAGGGTGAAAAAGCATACAGAAAAATACTCAGCCCCATGATGCGCTTTCTGCCAAAGCGATCGATCAACCATCCTCCCATGAGGCCAAAAACACCGCCGCAGAGCGCTGAAATCCACAACATCCGCCCCGTCCAATCTGTGACAATCGGGTTATTGGGAGGCAACGCCAGTAACTCCGCAATGGCTGGAACTCCCACCAATGGCGTCATCAGAAGCTCATAAGTATCAAATAAGAACCCGATGCTCGCAATGATCAGGACCAACCAACGGGTCCGAGCATCGATCGCAGAAGGAGTAAGCGCGGCGTTCATGAGAGATTTAATTTTGGGGCGAATACGAACTAGCAAAACCCACCCAGCACAGCGCGGAAGTCCACCGGATTATCGGCACTCCAACGCGCTGAGAGGACGACTTTCTAGGGCTTCGGTGTCACTGAGACTGGGGTGGCGCCCTCGCCGATCACATACAGGTGAGTCTGCGTGCCGACATAAAGCAGACCGTTGGCAACGATCGGCGTGGAGTAAATTGGTGCATTCAGGTTGCACTCGCTGAGCACCTTTTTCTCTTTGCTAGAGGCCAGCACCACAAAATCTCCATCCTCATCGCCCACATAAACTTTCCCATCAGCCACAAGTGTTGACCCCCACATGTGCGCCTGCATGTCATGCACCCAGTGCAACTTGCCTGTCTCCGAATCGAGGCAGTGAACAAATCCTGAGAAGTCGGCGATGAACAGCAATCCGTTTTCAGGATCAATGGAGACCGTCGAAATCGAACGCTTGATTCCCTTGTAATCCCAGACGAGAGCGCTCTTGGTCACATCCCCTTCCTTAGTTGGATCAATGCACAACAGTCTGCCAACCCCCTCGCCGTGCTCAGGGTCCTGACCCACAGCAACGTAAACGCGGTTCTTATAAAAAACCGGAGTCGCATTCACTTCGCTCGGTCCCTCAGCGGCGGGATACTTAATGGGCTTCCCGCTTTTGTCCTTCTTGTACTCCTCAGGCACGCAGTCAAACCACCAGGTCTTCTTTAAAAAATTTGTGTCCCCCTCCTTAACCGGGGCCGTTCCAAAGGCGTAAAGAAAACCGTCTCCACCGCCGAAAAACACCTGCGATTTTCCATTCACCTTTCCCACCGAAGGAGAGGTCCACTGACCATGAAAAATCTTTGGCCCAATCCCCGCGTTATCCTCGCCAAGCAACTCCCCTGTTTTTTTATCGAGCGCAATAAAAGACGGCGATTGCGGCGATGGAATATTCACGTGGGTCCAGTCCTGCCCATTGGAGGTGCAGACAAAAATCGTGTCCCCTTCGATAATCACAGAGCAATTCGATGCATTGTGCGGAAACACACCCAGTTCATCCATCATGTCGTACTTCCAAAGAATATCGGCGTCTGTGGGTAACACATCGGCCTTCGGTTTCCCTGGCCCAACCATGTACTGACCCTCATCGGTGAAAGGGCCCTGATTGCCGTTGCTCTGCCCGTGGAGATCCAAACACAGCACTTCGCAACGACTCGTGACTACATATACTTTGTCGCCTTCAACACACGGAGAAGCGAGCAATCCGAGATACTCCCAATCATTCACTTTTCCAGATGCCAGCTTCGGTACCGTCAGCTGCCAAAGAAATGCTCCATCTGATTCTCGGAACGCATAGAGCAGTGATTTATCGTCCTTAAATCGGGCGTCTCGAGGGGACGCATTGTTGGTCCCAATCAAGACGACCCCCTGCGAAACCACGGGATTCCCGTAGGACTGGGATCCAAGCTTGGCGATCCACTTCACGTTCTTGGTAGAAGCCATATCCACCTCCTCGGAGTTCGGCTTGAACTTTCCGGCACCGAGAGCGGAAGGCAATCCCTTGGCTGGGGAGTACATATTTCGGCCAGAATCATTTCCTCCCCACTGCGGCCAATCGGCGGCAAATGACGTGCAAACAATGGCGGCGGCGCTCAACGAAACAGAGGAACGTAATATCGTGTTCATGGGAAAAATTTAACGAGTGGGATTCAGAAATTAAGGAACGTTCGGAGTCACGAAAACATTATCAATCCACGCACGCTGCTCCTGCGGCGTAAAAGAGAAAAGCCCCGGCGCACCCTCCGCATGCGCAATCTTATGGGGCACTTCAATGCTCCACGCAGACGGCTCCGAATCGTCTTTCTTCCAAACTTTGGCGCGTACGACGCCTGAACCATCCTTCGCCACATCCACCCGTGTTTTGAGATGATACCACACATTCGGCGACCACTGAAACGGCACGGACTCTCGCAACCGCTCCTGATTCGAACTCACCTCGAGTGACTGAGAATTCCCTTTCAGAACGATCAGGTAACGTTGATTCACCACACCCACTTCGCTCATCTTCCGTTTATTGCCCTCGGTCAAAACATCGGCTTCGACGGTGTAGTTTTTCGAATCCGGATGTCCGATGAAAATCTGTCCGCGCTGGAAAAGTTTATTATCGATTGTTTTGCACAAGGCTTTGTTTTCACCCTCGCCTGGCGCTTTCCGAACTTCAAAACGGAACCTCGCAGAATTCCACGGCAACGGGGGATATGCGAACGGAGTCGCCGGCTCCAAAGTGTTTGGAATGGCTGGAGCGGGCGGATTGTCAGTACTCACAGAGAGCTCAAATTGCTCAAAATCCATTTTGAGCGGAAGATCAGGCAAGACACGCGCACGCATGGTTCCCTTCAATTCCCCCAGACTCGCCTGATAGGCTCCGGCGCTCGGAACTGGAGTCGGATCCGCTACCAGGCGACCTGCTGCATCAAAAGCCCCCTTCATCTGCGCTTTCACTAAAGCCGTTGGAGGAATGTAGCTCTCAAAGCGAACCTTCGAGAGGTCCACAGACTCCTCCACGGTAAATCCATTCACATCTAGAGAGCGGACTCTCACCCCCTTCGCCTCGCTCGGTTTGAGCAGCATTTCACTCGGGATAATCTGTAACCGAGCAGCAACACCCGGCTTCACCGCGGGCCATACCTCCGGTGCATTCGCGGTCAGCGAGGAAGGGTTACTTCCCTTTTTTCCAAAGCAGTAGAGACGACGGTCTGTCTGCACATAAAGCTTGCCGTTAAATGGCACGGGAGAACCGTAACAGCGCCCTTCCAAAACCGTTTGAGACAGTACCTCAACATCAGAATCCCCCGGCTTCAAAACAAACAATGCTCCGTTACCCCCAGTGTCATTGCCTGAACTTGCCGCCGCATTTCCATCCGCAATGTAAACAGAAACATACAGCTTGCCGTCACCGTACATCGGCGAACTCTGACGCTGTTCCGCTGCCAGCTTCTTCCTCCACAGTACTTTCCCTGTCGTCGCGTCCGTAGCCGCCACCTCCCCATTTCCAGTAACGATGTAGAGCTTATTCCCGACTAAACACGGGGAACTCGCAAGATTCCCAAGGGGATTGCGCCAAACCTCCAAATCCTTAGTTTCCAGAACCAATGGCTTTCCCGGCTCCGGAGCCTTTGCACCCAACGGAAGTTTGTACGCCGCAGCCCGCCCAACTTCACTCGTGTCCAAATTCTCTGACTCGTGAATCACAAGCAGATTGTCCCCATGGCGCAGAATCGCCGCGTTGATGCCACCCTTGGCTCCCGCTTTTGCCGCAGGGAATCTAAAAATAGGATCTCCCGTTCGCGCATTAACTCCCACGACGGTGGAGTCTCCTCCCGCAGAGATCAGGACACGCCGACCATCCATCCAAGTCAGTAAAGGATGCGAAAAGGTGTTGTCTTGTGGGCGCTCGCCAGGAGCACTCGTCCATACGAGCTCTCCAGTCCGCTTATCAAAGGCGTAAAACCGATCTCCAGCAGGACCGTTTGCTCCCCAGTTAGAAGTAATGCCACGCGTGATCACCAATTCCTGATCTAGGATCGGGGAAGCCGTGCGCGAGTTTGGAAAGGTAAGTCGCCCGAGCTTCTCCATCAAAGAGTGCTGCCAGAGCAACTTCCCGTCAGAGGTGAAACACGAAAACAGCCCCTG
>CANFNA010000010.1 GCA_947448395.1 Chthoniobacteraceae bacterium | reverse complement strand
GGTTCCATACATGCCAAGAGGAACGGCTGGCATATTGTAGGCGAAGGCGCCGTCGATGTAACACGCGCGGCCGCCCTCTGAAGTCGGCTTGTACATGATGCCTTTACGCGCGGCAGGTGCTGCTAACACACCAGAAAAAGCACACAGCCCGAACAAAGAAACGAGGATTGCTTGGAGCATTTTCATGGCGCCCGATCTCCACGTGTATACAGGACTCGGAGTTCTGCAGCGGCTAGTATCTTGCCTTTCATCGCTTCGAGAAGCAGTTCCCGATTCACAGTAGCAGGCGGGACTTTGATCTGTAACGGTTCTGAGAGTGCATAGAGCGTCAGGATGTAAGTCTTTGCGCCCGGCCCTTTGGAGTGAGGTGGCGCGTATCCCAGACGATTATTCACGCTGTTACTCCCTGAGAGTCCCATCCCTTGAGCATTACTCGGAAGCGATTGGAGATCCGCCGCTAGGTTGTAAAGCGTCCAGTACCACTTGATTTTTCCCTGAGGATCAACGTGGTGCATTATCAGGACGTAGCTCTTGGTTCCTGTCGGTGCGCCACTCCACTCAAGGGGAGGAGATATTCCGGCGCCATCTCCGGTGAATTCGACTGGCAGACAACCGTCTGCAGTTACCACCGGACTTTTCAGGGCAAAGGACCCGATCTGGGGAAGAGGAGGTGGCAGAGCAGCCTCTGGAGCGGGCTGGCGGGGAGGAGGTGGGCGGGATTCGTCTGGACGCCGACTGTCGGGGCTTTCGTTTTTCATTCCCTCACGGCCTTTTGCTTCCCCTCGCTGCGCATCCTTCGCACCACCTCCTCCGGATTGAGTTTCGGCGCGATAGATTTGGTCCGTCACTGAGCCATCGGCATTCGTGAATTCAAATTTCCAATCACCTGCACCAACCATCGAGTAACGGATCGCGAACGATTTTTTATTCAGCTCGTACTGCAACGAAAATTTTCTTTCGTCCTCCGCCGCGGAGAACCCGAGAATCTGAGCGCCTCGCAGAGCTTGTAGCGCAGGCCTAATTGGCTGAGCCCTGGGTTGAGGGTCCACTTGGCCTTCACGTTCAACCACCTCGCCATAAAATCCACCGTTCACATACGGATACTTTAACGATGCGTGGTAATGATACCCAAGCGTTGACGTGTGATGCCCGTTGTACGCGTCAAGCCCAACGGGCGTAGCCCCGTCGGGTTCCGTCAGTCCAAAAAGCGGGTAGCCGTCCAGAGCGATGGCAATCGGGCGTCCCTTGCCAGCAATTGCTTCCAAATGGAGCGGGGCCGCATGGTAATGATAGTCGTCGGCGCGCCCGCAATGCCCTCCCCACTGGTCTAGCTCCCCAATTTCCGCAGATATTTCGCCACGATTATTCTGCGGATTGAAGATTGGAATGCCATTCACAGCCAAGGCAACTGCACCGCGCAAGAAGCGGTCCTTAATTGACTGCGAGATTTTTGCGGGAACAGGATTTCGCGGAATTTGCCATGCATTCTTGCCCGTGTAGTTTTGCGGGAGCGGGACCTGTTGCTGCCAAGCCGTGATGCCCTTCATCATTCCGTGTAACGGCAAACCATTACTCTCCACATACAGATTTCGATCGTCCCAGCGGACTTTTACACGTGGGCCGAATGGCGCGAATGCGGACGCGTATTCGGGCTTTGATCCACTCCCTGCAAAGGCCGGTTTCGGTGGAGCGGACGATCCTGCCTGAGCGAGAACCCAACCATGACCGGATTGTTTTTGAATGACGAATGCCTCTGCCTCCGATCCGTTTTTGCGCTCTTGGTTAGGTGCGTCACTCGCAGGGTGAGCGTTCACATGCGGTGGCATCCACAAACTTAAGCACAAGCCGAACGCGTGCCATTTTATGGCGAGAGAGAGTTCCCTTTTCATACGATGAGAAACGGCAAGGGGATCATGGCACAGAGGATCAAGGGATACAGTCTTCCATTTTGTCCAAGTTCATAGGGTGAGTCCGAAGTTTTCAAAGCAGTACAAGTGAGGTAATCAACGCTGACATGAAAATGCTGTTCATCGGATTTCTGGTCTTGGTCTCGATCCTTCTTCTTTTGGGAGGTTGCCAGGCGATCCGAGGCGGCTACGAAACAGCTCCATACACTATCTTTAAGAAGGAAGCCGCGTTCGAGATCCGAGAATATCCATTGCTGCTTTTAGTTGAGACGCCGAGCGGGAATCCAGGGAACAAACAAGATGGGAGCTTTATGCGTCTGTTTGGTTTCATCACCGGTAAAAACGCAGCCAAAGAGAAAATCAGGATGACGACGCCCGTTTACATGACGACTCAGGGCCCTCAGCGGAGCATGGCATTCGTCATGCCTCAAACATTCACAGTCTCACGAATTCCCCAGCCCTTGGATGCGACGTTACAGGTCAGGCAGGTTGAGGCGGGGCAGTTTGCGGTTCTGAGATTTAGTGGAAGAGGCACGGAAAGCCGCGAACGCATCGCCCTTGAGAGCCTGCGGAATATGATGAAAGGGCTCCAGCTGGACTCCTCCGGGGAGCCTATATACGGCTATTTTGACCCTCCTTGGACGCCGCCGTTTTTGCGAAGAAACGAGGTGATGTTACGCCTGAAATGAAGTCTCCCACGGCCGCGTAGCAGAAGTAATTTTTGCGAATAGGGGCAGTTGGATCGTACGCGTGTGGAATCAAGAGGCCTCTACGCCACAGGCGCGATTTCCCAGCCTTCCCTGTAGCGCTTGGTAAGGTACGTGTTTGCCTCGGGCAGATTTGTCACCCGCATGGCCTTTGAGTCCCACTCGAGCATTTTCTTCGGGAAGCGCGTGGCCACATTTCCAAGCGCCACTGTTTCCGAAAGAGGCCCGGAGTAGTGGAATCCGTCACTCGTTTGTTTTCCTTCCATGGCGGCATCGATCCAGACATGCCAGTGACTCAACGCCTTCTCCTCGGGCATTGGGAAGGTTGCGAATTTTTCAACGGGATAAAGTTTCGGCATTCCAACATGAGGCAAGATCATGGTGCCACCCTCTCCGATGAACAGCGACCCGCTCTTTGGGAGCTCATGGTCCGGCGGCATCGCGGCAAGTTTCCGCTCCGGCCTGAGGCCGCCATCATACCAGAAGACATTCAACTCACCCAGGGTTAGAGCGTTGCCCTGGAAGGTGTATTGAACCGTCTCCAGCGTCGGCCAGATATGTTCGTTGACTCCCGAGTTTTCGGAACGAATTCGTAAAGGTGCGTCCAAGCCGAGGGCCGTAAAGACTGGGTCTAAAATATGGCACCCAAAATCTCCAAGCGCGCCTGAGCCGAAGTCCTGCCAATCCCTCCAGACAAAGGGATGATAGACTGATTTGAAGTCGCGCATTTGCGCCACCCCCAACCAAAGGTCCCAATTCAATGTCGCCGGAATCTCCGCGTTCTCGCGGGGAGGTGAAAGCAAGTGGGTTCGCTCATTCCCAGTTACCGAGGCCCACGAGTGGACTTCTCGGATTTTGCCGATAGCACCCTCTCGGATGAGTCGCGTTCCGAGTCGGTATTCCAGATTCGAGTGGATTTGGTTTCCCATTTGAGTGGTTACCCCGCTTTGTGCGGCTAGGAGACGCATTTGCCGCGCTTCCCAAACCGTATGAGCCAGCGGCTTCTGACAGTAGACATGCTTCTTGCGACGCATGGCGTCCATAGCGGCATACGCATGCATGTGGTCTGGAATCGAAATACTCACGCCGTCTATCGACTCGCCCATTTTCGCGAACATTTCGCGGAAATCTGCAAAATGCGGGACCCTTGGATAGGCAGCGTCCGCTTTGTCAAACCGACTCGAATCGACATCACAGAACGCAACGAATCGCACCTTGGGATGCGTGCCGATTTTGCTCAGATCTGCAAATCCCATTCCATGCGCCCCGATTGCAGCCACCTGAAAATGGCTGTTTGGAGACGCAGAACGCAAAATAGAGGGGAACCCGAGGACTACTGAGGAGGCCGCGGCCGAGTGCAGAAACTGCCGTCTGGAAAGTTGCATCCCCATAACGCAGCAAGATGCGCACCCAAGCTGCGTCGGCTCGTTCTTGATGGAGGGAGTCATTCTAGCTCAGACCAACGGCCGCGAGAAACGCGTTCCATACCGGCCGGGGGTCTCCGCCGGACCCCTCGATATCCTCGATCCGTTCGCTCTGCTCGCAGGCGATTTCCAAACGCTGCTCATCGATGCCTGTATCCTGGATGATCCACGCCATCACGGCGGAGAACTGTTCCTTAGGAATGAAATCGTGTTTTTGAAGCGATTCAAAAAGCTCGTTCAACAAATCCCATTTCAAACGAAACTCGCGGGCCCAGTTCAAAAACTTGTCCTGCGAGCCAACGAGCAAAGCTTGTACCGAAGCGCACAGACCTGCAGAGACCTCCTGCTTGGTCAACGGATGGGAGATCCACTGGCCGAACCACTCGACGACCTCCGCCAACTCGTTGAACACGGGGTGGCTTTGCTTTGGCTTCCTTACAACCGACCGATAGGCGGGCCATTGCAAAACATTCTCCAGCGCTGAGGGCGCTAGTTTACTCACTGCATCGGCGAAGCCGTTCGCCGTAAACTGGGCTCTGGGCTCTGCTCTCTTGCGGCGTTTGCGCAGTATCTGCTCGAGATCCAAATCATCCGGTCCACTCGAATAGGACTGCGTGCCTCCCATTAGGTCGTATGAAAGGCAGGATAATGAGTGATCCCCCGAGACATCTGCATGCGGCTGCATAGCCGGCTGGTAGAGGTTCTGCGTGGCTAGGCAAACCTGCTCAGCTTCATCCCAAGCCACGAAGGAGGCGCCCTCGCATGCGAGATTGAATTGCTTGGCCAACTGCACCGCTCGCTTTCGCCGGTTCGTGGCGATTAGCCGGGCCATTTTCTCCCGCGCCCACACTAACTTGACGGCCTCACTCCCGGATTGTTCGCCGGCAATCTCGTATCGTTGTTGCACCCCGTTTGGCAAACTTGCTCGGATCACAACCGGCTCGTCCTTGGAGCTAGTCCGGAGACACAGCGTAATCACCTCTTGGGCGTGGACGTCGGGCAGTGCCTCGCCGGCCGTCTCCCATGCCCCTTCGAGGTTCAAATTCGTGAGCAGAGGTCGCTTCAGTCGGCCTCCCAACGCGGCCACTATCCCGGAAATATCGTCATCAGGAGTTTGTAACCAGCACCCTCCTTGATGCTGACGCGCGAGGGATTTTAGGAAGGCGTCATTCACAGCCAGATCGATGCCAAAGGTGTGCACTCGAACGCGAGAAAGCCGACGGAAAGCTTTCAGAATTTCGGCTTCATTACCCACCTGACCATCCGTCAGTAGAACGATGCTCACGCGCCGGCGCGCAGAGAACGTTTTGATTTTTTGTAATACATGTTCGGCTGCGGGCAGGAGTTGGGTGCCACCGCCGACACCAAGGGTTTCGAGATTTAGAAATTGAGGATCGTCCATGAGTTTCTTGGCAGGAACTGGGACGTTCGAGAAGTCGGAGTAGTCACTCTCGAAATGGGTAATCCACACCCGGTCCTCCGGACCCAATTGACGGACGAAGCCATGCAGAGCCTTACACGCCGCAGTCCAATTGCGGCCCTGCATACTCCCGGAACGGTCCACTAGAAAGTAGAAGTCCTGCGGATGGTCGGTTTCTTGATCCGCATGGTTTGGCGCCCGCAATTCGACGAAGGCATATGCGTATGCATCGTCGCTCCAGCGCCACACTTTCGGCGCAAGCGTGAGCGCTTCAAACGGCTCCCAAATTAAAATAAAATCCCCGTCGGGGATCGCCCCGCCATCCGCCAGCGTAATGCAGAGGCTACCGAGGATCTCAGGACGCGCGAAAATCAGATGGCTTGGAGAGCTCACAGACCCTTCCAAAAAATCTCCCGAGCTCAAACGGCCAAACACCTTAAGATAGGCGGCATCGGGATGGTACGCATCAATCCTCGGCGGGTTTAGATACAAGGCGTCTGCGACACCGTTGGTTTGAGATGCAAGGCCGTTCCCTTCCGAAAAGCGACTCACACTTTCGCCCGGGATATAGCGAATTCCGGGACAAGTTGGGATCCTCAGGCGGAAGCCCTGGTTCGACCGGTCAAGCGTCTGAATCCAAGACAAACGAACCACGACCAAGTCCTGCGGTTGAATATTGCCGAGCGTCAAGGTGAAGAGGTTTTCGCGGTTGGATTCCACGAGAGCGGCTCTTCGTCCGTGGGTTTTTTTCTGGTTGAAAATCTTACGTGCCTGCGTCGCATCCTCGATCTTGGCGCGAATGATGCGGTCATTGATAAAAACCTCGCAACGGTGGACGGCGGCACCGGCTGGAACAGGGAATGTGTAGGTGCAATCGAGGGAGGACTCGTTGTTCTGATGATAGACCTGCTCAACGTCAACGCTCGCGAGTGCGCCGTGGATTTCGAACTGAGTCTGAATCGCCTTTAGAGGTAAGATGACACGGGTCTTGTTGAGCCATGCAATCAGGCCCATCTCTTCCAAGCGGTCTGGGTTGAGTTGTTTTTTCATGGGGACTATTTGAGGGAGAGTTTTTTTGACCGAGACATTTGTTTGTCTTCGGGTTGTAGGGCCTGGACCACGGCGTTGCGTTGGGCAGCGGTGATGGGAGTGCCTCTCCGCGAGATGAGAATGAAATCCTCGTTGATAGGGATCGTACGCCAGATCTCCTCAGCGCTAGCGGCAGAAAAGGGGCTGGAGGTGGCCCTCGCCGAAATCTCTTCTAGGGCGCGTCGCTGGACTTCCTTTAGGTCCGCTTCTGAGCGCCCATAAAGGAGCTCGCGGATCTGGCGTAGAGGAACCCCTCGGGATTGTAGAATTCTAAGCGCAACGATTTGGAGGAAGTGCTTTTCACCGTAAAATCCCATCGCTGGGGCTTCGATGAGGCCGAGCGTTCGGTAGTAGCGGATGTTGCGCTCGGAAACCTTTTCGCCGGCGCCTCCTGAGGCGGGTAGAACGCCATGTGCCTCACACCAGCCGTTCACCTTTTCGGAGAGTTCTTCAAGAGAAAGACGTTCTGACATGCCATTGCGATACAGTGCGCCAGTGGCACTGTCACGCGGAAACATATGCAGGCAGTCGTTTTTTGTTTGTCGGTTACGGACTCACCAGCGGCGAAAGAATCGCCGCCAAATCAACGAGCTCAGGTGTCTCCACCGCAATATGATACAGACGAGGCAGTGCCTTCGGAATGTGCGAAAGAAAATCCATCCGTCCCTTCTCATGTCCCAAGAAGCCGTAAGCGCCCAACGCCTGCATCAACCGCTGTGCGGCACACAGAGGATAGACGGCTTCAAAGTCGTTGTCGGAGACGATGCCAAGGGCCTTGAGGCGTTCTAAATAAAAGCGTAACAGATGCCGGCGTTCGGACTCTTCCAGCTCCACGTAAGGATCCAAGAGAAGGGAGGCCAGATCGTACTGAGCGAGGCCAAATCTCATCCCCTGAAAATCGATGAGGCAGGGTGCGCCGGCGCTGATCATGATGTTTTGTGACTGAAAATCGCGATGGACTAGCACGCGCCGATAGGTCGCGAGACGGTAGGCAATTTGATGCAAGGCCTTCCGGACTGACTCAAGCGTGTCTGGTGGGTGGCCAAAGTGACGGATCAGACAGTTTTGGAAGAAGTAATCTTGCTCCCACAAATAGAGCTTTTCGTCGAAAGCCGGTTGGAGACCAAGGAGCCCAACGTCATCCGCTGGCACGCGCTCGGCGAGCACATGTAAATGCAGGACCTCCTCGAGTGTAGCTTCGTAAAGCGGTCGGCGCACACTCCATGGTTCGTTTCGATAACTCCAAAGATCAATTTCACCGAGATCCTCCATCCAAATCCGCCCGTGCTCCAACTCGTGCAAAAACATCTGCGGCACCCGGACACCCTGTTTCGCAAGGAAGGCTCCAATCTCGACGTAATGGCGGTTCTCCTCCCGTAGCGAACCGTATTGGACAAAGATTAGAGGGGCGTGGCCTTCGGCGCGAAGGCGGAGAAATGTGCGGTCTGAGCCTCCTTTTTCAAGCGGCTCCACAACGATACCCTCCACCGCTCGAAGATTTGGAAACCGCTCGCGGGTCCATGCGATGACTTTGTCGTGGGTTGGGTTCATGAAAAATCAATGTCGGTGTGGACGCCCGAGACCGAAGCTCCTTCTGTCACAATGCATCTGATTAAATGAGTTCCCGCAGCAATCCGAGCATTTGGCCAGACAAGTGTGTCCTCCAATACTGCACCCGCTGCCACATCAGCATTGGCGCCGATGGCACAAGCGCCAACCAAGCGCGCGGAGGAGCTCACAGAAGCCTGCGCGTCGATCCACGGCGCATCTTCATGTGCCAGACTTTGATGAACTGCAAGATACTGCTCGCGGGTCCCAAGATCCCACCAATGGCCCTCATCAATCACAACGCCACCTAATTTTGCACCTTCGCGGATCATCTCGATGAAGAGGGGGATCACGCTGATTTTGGTAGCCGGCGGAATCCTCCTCAAAAACGAGGGCGCGACTAGATAAATGCCGGTGAATAGGTGAGCTGGCGTTTGCTCAGCAAAAAGACGGCGACCGATGTCGGCGACTCGTCCGGATGCAGAATCGAAAAGAACCTGCAGCGGTCCGTCTTTGGTGCGGAGCACGAGCGTTACCTCGTTTCTGGCGGCAACATGGGCCTCCCAAGCCCGCTGTAGGGGCAAGTCCGACAGAATATCGCCGTTATAAACCCAAATCGTCTCGTTTTTTGGGAGAAGCGATTCGGCAAACTTTAACCCGCCCGCCGTTTCGAGCACCTCGGGACTTTCATGGCTAAAGTTTAAGGAGCAGCCGCTCCATGCTGCAGACGGAAAGACTCGCTGGTACGCCTCGGCCTTCCAATGCGTGTTAATGACGAAACGATGCACACCACCGGCTTGGAGATGGCCAAGTGCGCGAGTAATTAGGGGTTCGTTGCAGACGGGAATCAGCGGTTTCGGGATCTTGGCAGTGAGGACCTTGAGCCTCGTGCCGAGGCCGGCTCCGAGCACAAAGGCTGTGGTGGGTGGGGACGACATGCGTTTTACGGGCAACAGATTGGTCCAAGGATAAGGCCAAAGCTTGTGCGGGATGAATCGGAAACCACTTTGCAGGCGAAAGAATCGCAAGAGCATCGACCCTCAAAGAGAAGGTCGATACTCACAGCGCCGAGTCCGGCTATTCCCCCTGAGCCGGTGATAGGCCGAGCAGGAGATCTGCCTTGAGCACATCCACGATGCCGCCGAGCGTAGGCGCCTCGAGCAGGCGGAAGGTCGAGGTCTGGGTGGCATCCCAAGTGAGTTCGAGATCGTATTCCTTCGAATCCATGGCTTCTCCGTACAGAATCTCCGGAGCACCGTACGAGGCGGCTTCCGTTCCTGCTTCGAAGCGTCCGCTGACAACGAAGGTTTGCAGCGCAGCATCACTCGCCATGCGGCTCGCCACGATCGAGAACTCACCGCGAGCAGTATCCACCACTTCTTGGGCTGTCTGCGTGTTGGCCGTCCAAACATCCGTTTGATTGGACCATACCCATGCCGTCCGTCCTGCTCGCACCTGGCCCGTTGTCGAATCTTCGACGCGTTCCACGATCCAGTAACCGAGACGGTCACCAGCGGTATCACGCACGCCTCCGGCGGTCCACGTACGCTGACTGGCCTGCGCTCCGTAAATCCACCACTGAGCCTGCGTTACCTCGCCGAGGGTGATACCGCTCTCAGTTGTGCCCGACCCTGCGTCACTACCCGTCGTCTTCCGCTTGGATACCTTCGCAGCGGCCTCCGCGTACGCACTCGAGTCAGATGCGCTGCTGACTCGGACCGTGTAGGCGTCACCCGCCTCAGAAATGGCCGCGCCTGTTACCGAGCACTGTGGAGTAGTCGCTCCGGCCAGTTCCGAGCCGTTCTTAAACCACTGGTATTTGAGCGGGCCATTGAAGCGCGCAACCACGAACAACTTCGCGTTGCCAGTAGCCGAGACCGACTGCGTGACAGGCCCCACAAGGATCTCAGGGACATTACGGATGGAGAGAGAAAACTCTGCAGAGGCGCTCTTTCCAGAAGCATCCGTGACCAGCACTCGGTAAAGACCAGTATCGGATAAGATCGCTGGGGCGATGCGATATCGCGCTTCCGAACCGATGGATTTGCCATCCTTGCTCCAAGCAAACGTGAAGGGGCCTACGCCGGAGACCGAAGCCGTCAGGTTGATGGAGCTGCCCAACGCCGCTTCTGAAGGGGCCTCGATGTTCACATGCAGTCCTGCTTTCACGGTCACATTGGCAACACTGCTCAGCAATGCACCACTCGAGTTAGAGACCTCTACTTGATAGAGCCCGGCCGACGCAAAAGTGCCGTCGCTGGAAGTCCCTGCCTGAATAAGCAGGGTCGAACCTGTGCCTCCAGGGATCGTCACACCATCTTTCATCCAACGGTACGCCGTTGCATCCACCGCAGCTACCGTCAACGAGCCACTTGCTCCTTCCTCGAGTACGAGACTCTTGGGCTGTGTCGTGATGCTGAGATTTGAGATAGCGACATCCGCTTCACGTGAGACCACAAGCAATGGGTAAGAACCATCCGCGTAGCGGACTTCGACACGGTAGGTGCCAGAATCCTTTGCAGAGGCGTCTTTGAGCATCATCACGTCAGAAATGGCACCAGAGATCCGAGCGTTGTTATCCGTCAGCGTCTGCCACGTGGTAGCTCCTTTGGCTCGGTAGAGCCATTGATACTTCAGCGCCTTTTTACTCGGACTGGAAACCTTTGCTTGGAATCGCAGACCATCCCCGGGATTCGCGGTGGCTGGGACCTCAAACGATTCCACAAATGGATCGACCGCGAGGGACATCGGTTTTCCATAGGCAATATCCGCGCCGTTAGTGAGCAGCAGATCGTAAACGCCAGCGGACGCATTGGCGGCATTGATGGGTAGCTCGACGCTCGTTCCTGACTGGACGGAGCCACTACCCAAGGCACCTCCAATGTCCGCGCCGTCCTTGCGCCAGCGATATGTTAGGACGCCACTTCCTTTGACCGCTGCGGACAGTTTGACGGTGCTTCCGGGTAACGCCACGCCGTCGGAAGTCAGGCCGGCAAACTGAAGGTCCGCAATCGTGAGGTCACCGGGTTGCGTGACATCGATTCGCGCCGTACGACTCGTGGCGGAGGGTACACCGGTTGCTGTGCCTTTGGTCACGATGACCCTCACGTACTTCCCGTTCATCGCCGCCTTTAATCCCTCGAAGGTCAGAACGGAATCAGTGCCGATCACGATGCCATCTGCATCTGCAAAATTAGCGGAATTTCCCAACAACCAACGGTAAGTCAGACCGCTTCCGAGCGACTCCACACGGAAGGTGGCTGAACCACCCTCCGAAGCTAGTGCATCGGCGGGTTGCCGCGTGATGAGCGGATTCAAATCCACACTCATTCGGATCGCAGAGCTAACAGTTGCTCCAAAGAGGTTGCTGACAACGACATCATAAACGCCGGCGGAGTCTGCCGTCGCAGCTGAAACTGAGAGGCGAATGTCGTTGAGACCTTCTGGCAGCGCGGTCAAGCGGCCTGATTTGCCAGCCAAGAGAACGCCGTTCCGGCGCCACTGATATGTCAGAGGCAGCGCCGTTGGCGTGCTCAGAGTGACGCCAAGTGAGAAGGGTTTGCCTTCCTCCACCATCGCCAGTTCAGCCGTGGAAGCTTCCAGCGCCGTTACGGAGAATGCCGCTGCGGAAACGAAAGCGAGCGGTTGCAAACTCGGGGCACCTTTCACGGAGACTCTCGCAATTTCAAAAGGTGCTGTTTGCGGCATCGGTTCTGCGGTCGAGGACGCAATAGCGCCCGCTCTGGAGAACCGGTTCCTCACGATGACGCCGTAAGTTCCTGCATCCAGCGCGGAGGCATGGGAGATGGTGTAAGAAGCGGAGTCCGTCCCCACGGGCACGCCATCTCGCGTCCATTGGTAATGCACATCCGTTCCGCTCGCGATGACGCTCAGAACAGTGGTGTCACCCTGCACGAGTGCAATGGTTTTGCTGGACTGCCCTGGCTTAATGGCCACCGGATCATTGACGGAGAGCCGAATTGGGGTGCTATCCACGCCACCATTTACCTTCCCGAACGCCCTGACTCGGTAGAAGACATCGTCGGCCTCCTGAACCGCCTGAATGGTGAGGGTAGAGCTCACTGCTCCGTTGATGGCGGCCCACGCTTTGTTGCTGGAGAGGCGATACCATTGATAGGCTGTTTCCACCGGATCAATCAGATCGCCGGTCGGTGTCGCCATCAAGGTCACCGAAGTACCTGGGTCGGCATTTGCAGCCGTCATCGCTCCTGGTTGAATCGATCCGCCGGAGATTCGACCATTTAGGAGGGAGCCGCCTTGTACACTGGTTCCCACCAGCATCGATGCGGTAACACCCACCGGTTCGTAAACGGTAACCCTCGCACTGCGACTGGTCACCGTACCGGCGGAGTTGGAGACTTCGAGGCGGTAGTATCCGCCATCGCGCGCGGAGGCGTTCGAAATGTTGTATGTGCTGTCAATCGCTCCGGGGATCGCCACCCAAGGCGAATCGCTCGCCGATTGGAAGAGCCACTGCAGTCGAGTGTCCTTGGTGAGGGTCAATCCAGCGCTCACCAAAGTTTTGCCCCCAGGAAGCACCTTCACATCCACTGGATCTTTGTCGATCACCGGAACCGGCACGATATCGAGGATCCATTTCACAGTCTTCCCAGTGAGGGTGCCGTTGGAGAGAAGCGCAGCAGCGTACGTTCCTGCATCGACCGGTTTCACGTTGCGTAAAGTAAGCACTGCACTTCCGGTGATTCCCTTCGTACGTTCGAGATCGAAAGACAGACTTCCCGAACCAACCCGACTCCAATTCGCGGTTTCGCCATAGCAAGGGAACATGACGGTCTCGCCTTCGTTCGCCCGCCATCCATCGGTGATCGATGCGCCACCATCTTCAGGAGGGGTTCCATTCACGCGGACAGACGCTACGCGGCTGACCACTCTCGACACTGGAATTCCACCAACTGTGTTGGCGATCAAGACGTCGTAGTTTCCTGCATCATAGAATCCCACTCCCTTGGGTAGGAGTAGCGCAGCCTGAGTTCCGCCAGTGATGCTCAAACCATTACGGCGCCATTGGTAACTCAGCACACCATCCCCATTTGCAGTCACAGACAACAGAACCGGTGGTTTATCGCCCACTGCCAGCGTTTGATCCTCCGGTTGACGCGTAATCGAGACGGGCAGGGAAACGACCAATATCGCCGGATCGGAGGCCACGCCATCGGTGTTGACGGGGCTGCGAACCACCGCACGGTAAGCTCCGGCATCCGACACGGAAACCGAGGGTAGGGTAAACTGGTCACTGTTTGCGCCGGGAATTGGCACCCCGTCGCGCGTCCACTGATAGGTCAGCGGCCCTGTGCCAGAGGCGGTGACGCGGAACGAAGCTGCTTTGCCCGGAACCAAGGATCCGGACGGTGACACCGGCGAGCTGGTAATTCTCACGGGCTTATTCACCACAATCTTGGCAACGTTACTGACCAATCGGCCAAGGCCATTGCTGCCACTGACAACAAGACGGTAGCTGGCATCATCCGATTCCTGCACCGCGGAAAAGGTCAGCACGTTGGTTGTCTGTCCTGGGATGGCTACCGAGTTGGAGCCGGTCCCTTTGAACCACTGGAAAGACGCATCCGAAGTGTTCAAGCCGACTGGAATGCTGACCTTCGAACCTGGGTTCACAACGGTGACAGCTTGAGGCTGAGCGGTGATGGTGAGCGGATCGTGGAGGCGGACGTATATGGAGTCGCTCACGACCCTCTCCGTTGCGCCTGTGACCACGACATCGTAACGCCCGGCGTTTCGCGCCAGTACGGAAGGAACGGTGTATCGATCCGAAGTGCCTCCGAGAAGATTCGAACCATTCAGACGCCACTGATATTTGAAAGGGCCATCGCCTTTCACCACGGTCGCAGAGAGGTTCAATCGGGAGCGGGCCACGATCTCAAGCGGCTGAGCCTGCGTGCCAGCAAGCAGATTGCCGGATAACGCAGCTTGGGCGGCTGTGACGGTCACTTTGAGCGCAGGCTCGACCGTCACCTTTGCAATTACAGGGTCCCCTGAGATTCCTCCGTACGAAGCGACAACGCTATAGACACCGGTGTCTGTGGAAGACGCCTGCGATACGGCAAGCACGCCTGCGGCCGATACGCCACCGGCCACCGCGACACCGTCTTTTCTCCATTGGAAAGTCACACCCGCTGCAAGTGCAGGCACCAGCGTACGAGTGACGGGATCCAGCACTTGAACGACTGGGGCCAATGAGAAGCTTTGTCCTGGGCGGAAGCTTTGTTCGCCGAAAGGCTGAACGACCGGACCTCCATCGACCACCAGCAAGGTCCCCGGCTGGGTTCCTCGCGCCAGCTCCACCCCATCATTTTCGCCCTCGGGAGTATCGACGAGCAAACGCACGCTCACATCGTAAAGACCCGCAAACTCCTTGGACACCGGATTAAGCGTGAGGGTTCTGGAGGTGGCTCCCGAGATGTCGATCCCATCTAGACGCCACTGATAGGCCAGGCGCGTTCCTTCCTCAACAGCGATCGGCGTTGCGCTCAGCGCAAATGTGCCACCTTTGGCGACGACTTTGACTCGCTTCGATTCGTCAGTGGCCTCGTCCAGCTGGCTGAAAGCCACACCCAACCGGGCGGAGACGACAGACAGCTTCGTGGAGTCACTCGTAACCGTCCCGTAATCGTTCCGAACTTCTACCGAATACTGGCGGCCGTCAAAAGCAGCCGTGTCGGCATTGACCACCAAACGGCTTCCGGAATCGGTCACCTTCGGATTTGTCATGGCGACTCCGTTCTCGAACCATTTGTAGGTGAACGGCGGAGTGCCGGTGACCGCAACGCTGAAGACCGCCATTCCAGGAAGTTTCACGACCGCCTTACTCGGGTGCCTTGTAATCGACGGCGGCGAGAAAACAGTCAACTGGGAAGGCACGGTTGACAGGGTGTTGAGTTGACCGGTGACGTCCAACCGATACATGCCAGCGGATCCAGCAGAGTTGGCTGTCAGAGGCTGGACCCCAGCGATCCGCAGAGTATCACTCTGTGCCCCACTGATTCCCGCGCCATTCTGAACATCGGCCCAGATTTTTCCGTTCCAACATTTCCACTGGTAAGTCAGAGCGGTTTGGCCCTCCGGCGGCGTTCCTGAAGCCACTGCGCTCAGCTGTACGCTCTCTCCCGGACGCGAAACAAGTGCGGCGGCTGGCTGCACTTTGATTTCGACTGGGTCTGGAATAGTGACGGCGGCAGGATCGCTCACGGTACTGCCCGCCGGATTGGTCACGACCACATCGTAGACGCCGGCACTGGTGACAACGACTTGAGCGCTGGTTTCACCAGTGAGGAGAGCCCCATCCTTGCGCCATTGATAAGCGATGGGTTCTGTCCCAGTCGCCTTCACAAACAGGGTTGCCTGCGTGCCGCGCCGCATGCTCGTATTGGCGGGAGAACGCAAAATTTTGACGGGTTGACGAACCGTTACACGGACACTTTCGCTCAATGAGGAGCCAAAAGCGTGTTTGACTAATACATCGTACAGCCCCGCCTCCGTCACGGTGTAACCCGCGGCAGAAGCCCCTCCGATCGACACACCATTACGGCGCCATTGGTAGGAAAGATCGACCCCTTTCGCTTCCACTTCCAAGACCGCAGAATCCCCTGCATTGATGGTTTGCGCGACGGGTTGTTTGGAAATCACCTCGGCCTCACGGACAACGAGACTCACTTCCGCAGTGGCCGCATTGCGGGCATTTGCAACGACCGCTCGATAGGAGCCTGCATCACTCAATCTGGCGGTGTTCAGTTTGAACTCTTTGCCGGTCGCTCCCGACACGGGCTCCCATCGTCCACTGCGCAACTTTTCCCAAGTGAAAGCGAGAGACCCACCACCCACTCCATCCATAAGGAAGGCGGCCCGCTTTCCGGCCTCGACGGTTACAGAGGATGGATTCGTGGTGATCGATGCCGGCACCATCAATTGGACGGGAACTTCCTTCGAGGAAACGGTGCCCACAGGTGTAGCGCCGTGACTCAGGGTCACTTCGACGCGATAGAGAGCGCGTTCCTCCTCCGCCTCAACTTCGATACTCGAACCCTCGGCATAGGCCTCTCCATTGCGGAACCACCGATAGATCAAGTCGCCGGAGCTAGTCGCATTCGCCTCAAGCCGGAACAGCTTGGAGGCGGCCGCCTTCGCAAAAACCGCCTCCGGATAACCATTCTCCGGCTTTAAGCGAACCGCCAGCGGCGCGAAGACGGTGATAGTCGCCGGTTCGCTTGCCACGGCACTTCCCCCGCTGCTCACGAGCACATCGTAGGCGCCAGCATCGGCAAGGGTGACCTTTTCCACGCGATAAACAGAGGAAACCGCTCCGGGAATGACTTTGCCGTCTTTTCTCCACTGGTAACGAAGCGCACGCCCTTTGGTGACCGCGCCTATGGAGAGGGTAATCGGGCCGCGTGTCTGGGTTGAATCCAGCAGGATCGGTGCTGGGCTCTCGGGTTGAGCCACAATCGTGACGTCATCGTTGAGAACCACCGTCGCTCGGTTGCTGGTGGCTGCGGCACCATCTTCATCTGAAACCGAAACAGCGTAGGTGCCTTCGTCTGCGTCGCTCAAACTCGGGATGGTATAGGTCGGCCCATTCGCAAAAGGCAGAGCCTGTCCGTCCTTGGACCATTGGAAGGTGAACGGCCCAGTGCCTGCAACGCCAACAGTCAGGGTGACAGGCGTGCCTGAGTTAGCTGCACGACCTTGCGGGTGCTGCGTGATGCTCACTGGAACCCGCAATCCAAGGTCCGCCGCGGGACTCACGAGGGCCCCGACCATATTGGTGACCACGACATCGTAGCGTCCTTTCGTCGATTCGCCCGCGGGCGGCACCGTGTAACTGAGCGGACCAGGATTTGGGATGGTCCCGCTCGCGCTCGAGATCGGCGCTCCGTCCTTGCGCCATTGGAATTGGAAGGGGCCTGTCCCGAACACTGGAATGTTCAAAGTAGCCACTTGGTCTTTCTTCAAGAGGTTCGCGTTTGCGCCTCCGACCGAAAGCTCGCCGAAAGACACCGGCGACCGAACACCAAATGCTGGGACAACCCGTGTTTCACTACTCAAAATACGATGCGTAAAGGGGTCCTCGTTAAATACGCGAACAGAGTATTTCGATGCTGCATCCGCTGACGAAATCGATGGCAGTGTGAACGCGGCGCCCGTAGCGCCGGGAATCACTTGACCGTCACGTTGCCATTGGATTTGGACGGCGTCCCCTGTGGTCTGCACTTCGAATTTGACGGGCTGGCCCGGATTGTAAGTGCCGCCGGCGATCAGGCCTGTGATCTGTGCGCGATCGATGACAGTCAACCTTGCAGCGGAGCTGCTGACGGTGCTGAAGCTGTTGGATCCGCTGACCGTATAGACACCGGCATGTTCTGCCTTGGAGAGACCGCGAATCTCGAGGACCGCCGATGTTCCCCCAGCGACAGGTTTGCCATCGCGCTGCCAGTTGAACCGAACGGACGGGGTCACGGGATTGACCACGAACGCACTCCATTTCAAATCGGACCCGGAAAGCACGGTGAGCGGCATGAGATCGCCTTGGCGAATCAGCGGGCGTTCCGTCAACACGAGCTCCACGGACCGCCACAGGACAGACCCAATCGTGTTGCGCACGACCACATCATAAGCGCCTTCCTTGTCGATGGACTTCACAGCGCCCAGCGACAACGTGGCATTGGTTGCGCTCGGGAGGGCAACTCCGTTACGGCGCCACGTGTAGGCAAGGTTTTCCTTGTCCACCGAATCCGGCAGGATGACGGAGAGCTCAACGGTCTGGCCAGGCGTCACATCGACCCTTGCGCCCTGCGTCACCGGTCCACCGTCCAAGGAGAATGACACCGCACCAGCGGGCGGAAGACTGTTCACACGAACCTGTGCGGTTCCGGAATCAACAGGAACCGGCGTTGCAGCGTTAGACACGCGCACAGAATAAAGGCCTGCGTCCTCAGGCTTGATGGCAGGGAGGTTCAGGACAGCCTTGGTTTCCGCCTGGAGTAGTTGCGAATCTCGGTACCACTGGTAAGCGAGCGGCTCGGATCCGGAAGTGGCGACTACGCGGAGCGACAGCGGCTGGCCGGGATTCAACAGTCGGGCCTGCCGAGCGAACTGGGCGGTATCGAGCACGACTGGTTTGAGAAGGCCGACCGTCGCTGACTGGCTCACCACGCGTGCCGGACCGGCGGTGATTTCGACGTCGTAGGCGGCCACATCCGAATCCGTCACATTGGAAATAGTGTACGTCGAGGCGGTGGCTGACGGTATGGCAAGCCCGCCTTTGCGCCACTGGTACGACACCGGCACACCCTCGGGAGCAAGGGGTGCCACTTTCAGGCGCACTTCGCCGCCAAGAAGAACTTGGGCACTTTGGGGCTGCTCGATGATTCCGATATCTGCGACTTGAACAACGGCTTTGGCCGTGGACGTCCCAAAGCTGCCGGCTCGCACCGTCACCTCGTAGACTCCCGCGCCGCTCGGCTGAATGTTCTGCAGTTGCAAGACCGACGAGGAAGCGCCCGAAACCGGCTTTCCATTCAGGGTCCACGAGTACGTGAGCGGGATCTGTTTTTCAGCGAGGAAAGCTCCATTGGTGACCTCGACCGAAAGGGTACTACTGCCTCCAACAACCAGCGTAGCGCCGACTGCTGGGGTCATCGCTAGGTTGGCCAGGACTTGTTCGACCATCACTTCTTCACTTCGGAGGGTCAGCGGCTCAAGCGTGAGCTGCACGAAATAGCGTCCGTTGTCCTCGGGGCTGGTGCTCAGCTTTTGCAGGCTAGACCCATTGGCACCCACAATCGGCGCGCCATTTCTGAACCATTGGTACTGAATCGGCCCAGTCGCCGTGGCTTGAACGCTCAGGTTCAGCGCTCCGCCAGCAGTGATCAGTTGCGCCTTGGGCTGCGCGGTAATCCGCAAGGGAACAGCGACCTTTTCGGTTTCAATGCTGCCTCCTACGTTAGTGATCACGCAGTCGTATGGAGCTGGATCCAAGAGTTCAGACGCCCCAATGGTCCATGATGCCGCGGTAGCTCCGGAGATCGGAACGCCCGCCTTTCTCCATTGGAAGGCAAACGGCAGCGTGCCACTGGGGTTCACGCGGAACGTCACAGAATTAAACGTGAGACTCATTTCTGGACGAAGCGTCGCGCCTAAAGTCGGCGGTAGATTCACGGTCAACTTCGCCACTGGGCTAGTTACGGATCCCGCGATGTTGGTGATCACACAGTCATACGCAGAGGCATCGCTGGGTTTCACTCCAACCAACGTCCACTGGCTGTTTGTCGCACTTGGCAACGGCACACCGTCCTTACGCCACTGGTAAGAAAGCGGAGCTGTGCCGGACGCCGAAACCGAAAAAGTTGCCGTGCCGCCGGATACCAGCGTCAGAGACGCAGGTGGCGCCACAATCTGCGGCGGCACGTTCACCAGAAGATTGGCCATGGCGCTGGTGACACTTCCAAACGCGCTGGTCACGACGCAGTCATATGCGCCTGCGTCTGCCGGTGACGCGCCGGGGATCAACAGTAGCGGTGCACTACCCCCAAAGACTGGTATCCCGTTTTTTCGCCACACATAGGAGAGGGGACCGGTGCCAATCGCTGTGACGTTGAAGGAAACGTTTCCGCCTAGGACAACGGCTCCCGCGATCGGTTGTTGCGTGATCGCAGGGGGGACGTTTATCGCCACATTCACGGGATTACTAGTGGCTGATCCGATCGAATTGGTGACAACGCATTGATACACTCCGGCCTTGTCCGTGCCCGCCGAGGGGACAGTCAACGTAGACGTCGTGGCGCCCGGAACCGTCACGCCTGACTTGGTCCACCGATAGGTCAGCGGTGCGGTTCCAGCCGCCGTGACGCTCAAGTTGAGAGTTTGGCCGACGAGGAGATTCGTCGCGAGCGGTTGAACGAGAATGCTCGGGGGCGCCCCCACGGTCACCATGACGGTGCCACTGGAAATCGATCCGAACGCATTTGAGATCCGAACCCGATAAGATCCAGAGTCGATAGTTCCGGCGTTTATGATGGCAAGCGTAGAGATGGAACCGCCGCTGACCACATTACTACCGGTGATCGGAATACTCCCGTTCTTCACCCAGTCAAAGTTGAGCGGCGGAGTCCCAGCGGCCTCGACGCGCAGCTGCGCATTGGTACCGGGCGTGAGCTCCATGGACGTTGGGGACACCAGTATGATCGGCGGGAAGTTGACCGCGAGGTTGGCGGGATTGCTCGCGACCTGACCATAAGCGTTAGACACAATGACGCTGTACGCACCGACGTCATTCGCACCCGCATTCCCGATCATCCACGATGCCCCAGTGCCGCCTTCAAGCGGCTCCCCATTGCGACGCCACTGGTACGCAAGCGGAGCAGTCCCACTTGCCGTGACATTAAACGCATAACTTCCACTCGCCAGCACCGAGCCTGCCACCGGTTGCGCGCTGAAGGTCGGTGGAATGCCGACGCTCACAGTTGCGCTGCCACTCACAAAGGAGCCCACCGGATTAGTGACCACACATTCATAAGTGCCAGCATCCTTTGCCTGCACAGGATTGAGCGTGAGCGTGGGTCCGGCGGCACCGGGAATACCGGAGAACCGCACAAGCTCGGCAACTTCATCGGGAGTCAGTACTCTTGAGTAGATGTGAACGTCATCAATCAACCCATTGAAATAGCGCCCGTCGCCAGTATTGCCGCCGATGTCGATCGTCGGATTTGCTCGGAGGAAGCCGCTGCCTGCAGTTCCCTGTGCGTCAAGCTCGCCATTCACAAAAAGTCGGGTCTGATGAGTGACCGAATCACGGGTGACTGCCACGTGCACCCAACTTCCTGTGTTGATAGCGGTATTTCCGCTCACATAAGCGTTCGCGTTTCCATCCCAGAATGAGAGTCGGTTCAGGCCAGAACCACTCCTCGTAGCACCCAGAATGAAATCATTGGCGGCTCCACCAACATCCGACCACAGGATGCCCGTGCCGAAGAAGGTTTCCTCCCCCTGCGGAAATACTTGGGTCGTTTTAACCCAGCATGCGATCGTGAAATCCGGAGCCGTGTAGTTGGGGATTCGGACAAAATTGTTGCTTCCATTGAACGACAACGCCCTGCTGAAACCACCAGTGACGCGGTTGGCCACGTCGTTCATGTTGTACAAGGTGCCGTGGTAAGAATGGCCGGAGTCATCCGAAGCCGAGCTTCCGGAAGTTTCGTTGAAGGTATAACGAGCCGTCAGCGTGCTCTCCACGTTGAGCGATTGCGCACCCTCGGCCGCCTGCCGACGCCATTGGTAGGTGAACGGTCCGGTACCAGTCGCCTCGACGCTGAGAGTTAGAGAGCCTCCCAACGCAGTGCCGGTTGACTGCGGTTGTGAAGCAAAGTTCACCGGCAGATAAACGACCAACTCCGCTGGGCTGCTTTTGCCCGTGCCCACGCTGTCCGTAGCCAAACACTCATAAATTCCGGCATCAAGGGCCTGAGCGGAAGCGATGGTGTAAGTCGAATTGCTGGCTCCTGGAATGGCGAGACCATCTTTTTTCCATTGGTAAGTGATGGACCCAGTCCCGACGGCATTTGCCGTCAGCGTCGCGGCGGAACCGGCTGTGACAATGGACGACAACGGTTGCGTCATGAATGCCGGCCCAGGATTCCCTTCGATGATAATTGCTGCAAGGCTCCCGCGGTTTGGTACCTGAGCGATTTGACCTTGGATCGTCAAAGTACCGCCGGTGAGTCCTGACATCTTCCAGTAGTTGCCACGGCGATTTGTGGCTTTATCAATTTGGATCCATTGTTGTCCTGAAGCCTCCCAAGATCCATAGGCTGGGGCAAGCGACGCAACCGATCCGCCAAAAACCCACGTTCCATTGACGCGGAAATCCAGCGAGTTGTAGGGGTTCAGATCGTTGTCACTCCCGACGAGTCCATAAACGTTATAGCGGGCGAACGGAATGTTTGTGAGGGTCACCGAGGCAGGCGCATCATCCAAATATCCATGGATGATTTTCCCATCCTGAGAAGCGGTGCTGGAAGAGTTTCTCCACGTATTCGCGCTGCTCCAGCTTCCGTTGATTGAGGTTGGATTCCCCAAGTCATCAACTAAAGCGGTCTGGGAGCCAGTAGACTGTCCTGCCGTGCTTGCGTTCCAGCGTTTCGTTCCAAGAGGGCCCTTAGGCGTCACACTATCGAGTGCTTCCGAAGCGCTGTCGGCGAAGTTGAGTGCAATGACGATGGGAACGGTATCGACAGACAGCGCGAGCGCAGCGGTAGCGGTTCCACCGGGATTCGTGACGCTGAGTTGGACGTTGTACTGGCCGGCGGTCTGGGGGGAACCGGTAATGAGGCCGGTGGTCGCATTGATGTTCAATCCCTGCGGTAAGCCGGTGGCCGCGTAAGCGGTGGGTTGGTTGGTGGCGTTCACTTGGAAAGAGAACGGACGCCAAGCTTCAGCGTTCGCGCTCAGAGAGCCCGCAAGAACCGGCAATGGGCCTCCCACAGCGCCTCCGTTCCAACTCACTTTGAATACCGGATTCAGGTTCACGACCGATCCAGTGATCGTATTCGGGAGTACGCGGTCGCTGGTCGGATTGAAGGCCAAGACCGCGCCAGGCAATACTTGGATACTGCCCGACCCTAGCATTGTACTGGATCCGAGGATGAGGCTGCCCTGTTGAACAAGCAGCGGCCCAGATAGGGTGCTGGAGCCCGCAAGCATCACACTGCCACTACCCGATTTCACCACAACCCCAGCTCCGGAGAGCGTGTTGAAGAAGATGGCATCGGTATCGAAATGCAGATCCAGTGTCGCACCAGCGCTGACCGCGACAGAGCCGCCGCCCAAGGCGGACGGGGACGCCACAGACAGGGTTCCGCTCGCTACGGTTGTTCCGCCAGAGAAGCTGTTGGATCCGCTGATCACGGCCGTTTCAGGTCCAGCTTTTAGCAAGGAGCCGGCTCCGTTTAGATCGTTTGAAAAACTCAAGTTTGAACTGAACATGGCGTCTGGCCCAGCACTTCGGTTAAGAAGAATTTCTTGGGGTGTCAGTGCTCGGTTCCACATCCGGACTTCCGAGTAAGTGGCCGCCGCAGTCGGATCTGAAAAATGAGAGCGCCCGAGCCAGAAAGCAGAGGAGGGGATTTGAGACAACGTGTGTCCCGCGTTGGAAAAGGAGCACAGGAGAACGCCCTCTCTGTAGAGTTTCACCAAATGATCCGAAGAGTCCCAGACCAAAGCCCAGTGATAAGTTTGACCCAGGGTCGGACTTAGGGAAACGCTGGAAAGAACATCCCCAGTGTAAGCACAGTCATGAATGGCGGGGTGAGCAGTGTCTGTCCCCGCGCAAACCGCCACCACAAACGAGGTGGCCGCGTTGATTCCGTCCCCAAGATCGAATAGCCGAGCCCATCCCGACACCACATCCAGTGAGGCCCAAACTTCGATCGTCATGTCGGTTAGCCCCGCCGTGAGGTTCGATGGAAGGCTTCCGTAGCTGGCCGTTCCCTTGTTCCCACCGAGCATTCGGAGTTTTCCATCCGCGATGGATGCATTCGGTGAACCGGATGGCGTCACGATCGCTCCGTGAGCCGTTCCTACGGAGTCCGTGAGCACGTTCCCCGCAAGTTCATTAAACGACCAGCGATGGATCAAACCGGCAGGCAACACGACGCCAGGAGAGAGCGAAACCACTGCACCGGAAGCCATCGAGACGTTTCCTGCCCCTGCCGCTCCGGTACTCGAGAGCTGAAGTGTTCCCGCGAAAACCGAGACACCCGAGAAAACGTTGGTGCCTCCCAAAACGAGGGTGCCCTGTCCGGCCTTCGTCAGTTGACGTCCTCCAAGAACCGCGCCGTTCAACTCCAAAGCCGAACCGGCAATCGCAAGGGTCACATCTGTGCCGAGCGTGATATTCGTCTTTGCAAACTTCAGGCTGTTCGTGCCGATAAATCCGAAATCCCCGGCCCAAGTTTGGGCGAGCGTTCCTGGAATCAGCATGTCGAAACCGGACGCATTATCGAGGAAGCCACCCGTGATTGTGAGAGACCCCGCTCCGAGCGCTGCAAGATTCTTCAACCGTAAGGTTCCGGCGGCGAGCGTCGTCCCGCCTGAGTAGGTGTTGGTTCCGGAGAGCGTCCACGCGCCCGAGCCTTGCTTGAATAACGCCGTGGTATTTAAGGGACTGTTATTGGCAATAACCCCGGAAAGCTCTCCCGTGCCTGTGGTCGAGCCCTGTAAAATGAGCGTCTTGGTTCCAGCGCCAGAGGCTGTAATCGAGCCCGAAAACGCAACGCTATCGGTGCCCGATTGATCGAGCACCCCACCACCAGTGGTCCCTGCCAAGTTGATCATTCGGTCCGTGCTGTTCGATGGACCACTACCCGAAGCCTTGGTGATCCGAATGTTACGCACCTGCCCGTCCAACCCTTCCGAGTTGTCGTGCTGCGCCGAGCCAATACGAAGCGTTTTGTCAACGGGACTCAAGATTCCCGGCACCTCCATGGTGCGAAGCAATGAACCCGACGCGTAGATCTTTAGGATCCCATTGTCATAGGTAATTTTGAGCGGAACAAATTGTCCGTTAGTCGTGGTGCCTCCGAAAATATCAATGGTTCCGAAAAAGTTTTCCCTCAAAAAGAGCGCATCGCCGCGGAGCGTCCGGATCAAAATGCCATCGTGATAGCTGCCGTAAGAGAAAAGTGTGTTCAGGTCATTGCCGGAATTCATCTTGTACTCAGCCTCAAAGGTCCAGTTCTGGCCGAGGTCGATGGATAGGAGGAATGGGTTAGAGCCATCCGCAGAAAGGTTGTAGACAGTGGTGGAAGCAAAGGCTGCGCCTTCACCTATCATGACGAGCGACCCCGTTGAGGTGAGACTGCCGAGATGAATGGTCCCATTCGTAGCAGTTGTCGGTGCGCCGAGCGAACTCGTTGCCGTTCCGCCCACAACGCTGTTGAGCGAGCTGACTTTCAACGCTCCGCTCCAAATCGAGGTAGTGCCTGTGTAGGAATTCAATCCGGTCAGGGTGATCGTGCCGTTTCCTGCCTTGGTCACCGCGGAGCTGCCAGAAAGAAGGAGTGCAGAACTTAACGACTCATTGTTAAGGCCCAAAACCGCGTTGGATCCAGTCGCGAAAGCGAGTGTACCCGAGCCGGACAGATTTGGAATCGCAGCTCCATTCTGCAAGAGCACGGTAGTTCCAGCAGACGCGTTGATCGTGACATTCGATGGCAACGCCCCAGGGCCATCTAGGATCAGCGATCCACCCAGAACGTTAAGCGGACCCGCAAAGGTGTTGGTGCCGGAAAGGATCAAGGTTCCAGGCCCATCCTTGCCAAGCGAATGCGCCCCCGAAAGATTGGCTAGCTGGACAGAGGCCGGTGCGGCCGCGGCAAGGACCGCGATTTCCTGCGCGCTCAACGCACGACCAAAGAGACTCAAGTCATCGATGGCGCCGTTAAAGTAGGTGCCGTTATCGCGATAATCTTTTCCAATGACAAAATCGTGCCCGACGTGCGCGACCTCCGCCCCCGAGATGGTCCCTGCCGGTTGACCGTCGACATAGTAGGTGCCAGACGCTCCGTTTTTCACAAAGGCAACATGCCGCCACGACCCTGTATTGACCGCTTGGGTGGACGTCACACCATCCGGGAATCCATAGCTGCCATAGTAGTCCCAATACTTCAGAAAACCGCCCGAAACCGAAAACAGCTGCTCACCATTGGTATCGCCCCCTGAACGACCGATACCCACCAAGACACCGTCTATGGCCGTTGTTTTAATCCACGCCGCAATTGTCATCTGCGAACCGGGAACCTGACTTAGAGACGCTTGATGGAGGTAACTCGAGTTTCCATTGAAGATGACGGCACTGTTTGCGGCGCCATCCCGCCCCACGCCGTAGGTGATCGCATTAGCGGTGGTAAAGTGTTCCGCGTTCCCCGAAGTATCGTTCGGATCTGCGTTGAATCCAAACGATGCGATGACTCCGCCTGTCGGCATCGGAATGACGGACACGGTGACCGTTGAGTCCGACTGCAGCGTCACGCTGCCCGCACTCCAATCCAGAGCACCTCCTGGGAGCAGGTTAAAGTTCCCGTTCCAAAATTGCGAAACGGCGGGGAAGAGGATGGCTCCCGAAGTCTCAAGGGTTGCACCTGCATTCAGCGTGAGTCCACCGGTGCCAAGCGCGCTGGCGCTCGTAATGCGCAGCGTCCCCTGCGAGACCGTCGTGCCACCGGAATAGGTGTTTATTCCTGACAAGGTCCATTTGCTGGAGCCCAGTTTCAGCAGCGCGGTTTTGTTTGCGGGGCTATTATCGGCGATCGCACCCGAGATCTCGCCTGAGCCCGTCGTCGAACCTTGCAGAGTGAAGGTTTTTGAGCCTGCGCCATTGGAAGTCACGCTTCCCGTGAAGAGCAACGCGCCTGTGCCGGATTGGTCGAGAATGCCTCCGCCAGTGGTCCCGGCGAGATTCAACGGGCGGTTTGTTGTTTGCGCAGTGCCGTTCACCACAAGTACGCCCGTGCTCGTTAAGGAACCTAAATGGATCACCGCAGACTCAAGGTCACTCGGCGCTCCCAACGAACTCGAAGGCAGACCCGGCACAGTGTTGAGAGACGAAACGCGCAGCGTGCCATTCTGAATCCAGGTTTTACCCGTGAACGAATTGGTTCCGGAAAGGGTGATCGTTCCGTTTCCAATCTTGGTCAGGGACGACGTTCCAGAGAATGTGAGCGTCTCCGCACCAAACCCATTGGCATCGCCCAAGATCACTGGACTGCCAGGACCCAGGACGGGGACATTCACCGAGACATTCACGGTCCCGAAATTCAGCAGATCTGTCGGAGTAAAAGTCACGGTTTGCGATCCGGAGCCGCTCGTGAGCACGGTGCTTGGCGTGCTGAACGCGAAAGTCCCCGACACCGAGGCGGAACCCCCACTCAGGATCGAGGCGGAGAGCGGTTGCCCATTGTAAACCGAAGAAGCGGTCGGCAATGTCAAGATGGTGGGCACCGGGTTGATGAGCGAAAGAACGGCCCCGTTGCTCGTGACGCCACCAGCGCCATTACTCACCGCGACAGTGTAAGTGCCCGCGTCCGACCCTTGGGTTGCTGGAATCGTGAAACTGGCATTGGTTGCGCCCGCAATCGAAACGCCATCCTTGCGCCACTGGTAAGTCAAGGTCCCGCCGCCCGATGCGGCAACGCTCAGCGTTGCTGAAGCACCCAACTCGGCCACCGTATTCGCCGGGTGCGTGAGGATCGTGGGAGGCATGAGCCCAGCCGCGCCGCCGGACCAAAACACGGTGTAGTTTGGATTCTGGACCAGAATTTGACCCGCTCCCGAAACGGTTAATTGCGGCAAATTGAGGTTGCCGGCTGAGTTATCAAACACCACGGCCGCGCCCGCCGCAACCGACACAGAGCCGGTGGTGAGCGCGTTCGGCCCAACAAGCAAAGACCCAGCCTGCACAACCGTCCCTCCCGTGTAGCTGTTCGTCCCGCTGAGCGTCAGACTCCCCGAACCCATCTTCGTCAGAGAACCACTACCGCTGATCACACCGGCGTAGCTCTGGCTCCCTATCGAAGAGAACACCAATTTTGCGTTGTTCGAAATTGTGGGACTCGCGAGCGAACCGTTCACTTGAAGCGTTCCTCCATTCACGGTTGTAGACCCGAGGTAGCTGTTTGTTCCGGAAAGCACCAACGTACCCACACCGGCTTTCGAAATCCCATAACTCCCCGTGCCGCTACTCACATTCCCAACCGTCAGAGCCCCCGCAGAAACGGTCACCGTGGGAGAGGTCGTAAGCGTCACAGAACCGGCACTCAAATCCAACGCATTCGATCCAACGAAGGTAAAGGGGCCACTCCAAACGTGCGCCATCGAAGGCAGCGTTAGAGGGATCGTCGCGTCGAGACCTCCACCAGTAATATTCAGGCTGCCAGCGCCCAGAGCGCCAGAACCTCCGAGCGCCAAGATACCTTCGGATAGGCTCGTATTGCCTGAGTAAGTGTTCGCGCCCGACAGCATCCATTTTCCCGATCCCAATTTGGAGAGGGCGGTTTTGTTGGTCGTGCTGTTGTTGGAGATGACTCCCGAAATTTCGCCAGTGCCAGCCGTCGAGCCTCGCAGCGTTAAGGTCTTCGAACCCGCTCCTGTCGCCGTTACCGAACCCGCAAACACCAGTGCTCCAGTGCCGGATTGGTCCAGCGTGAGCCCATTCGAACCACCGGCGAGATTTAGGATGCGATCGGTTGTCTGCGAGCCTCCCGTGACGACAAGCACAACGGCGGACGATGCTCCGAGGTCGATCGTTCCGTTAGCTGCCGTCAGCGGCGCTCCCAATGCGCTAGCCGAAACCCCTCCCACCACTTTGTTCAGCGTCGAAACGCTCAGCGAACCCGACGACACCGAAGTCTTTCCTGAATAGGTATTGCTACCGCTCAGCACAATCGTCCCCGATCCCGTCGCGCTGAATCCCCCACTTCCTCCAATGGCTCCGCTCAACGATAAACTCACTGCGTTCGCGAGTTGGATTGTTGCCGTACCAGTCCCGGAGATCGTCATGGCTCGATCTGTACTGGCCGCGGAAGTCCCCGAGTAAAGAAGCGTACCGCCCGCAAACACCAAGTTGGACGCTGCGTTAGACGAAGAGCCGAGACCGCTCGCCTGACCGCCATTGGCCAGCGCGGACACTGAGAAAATCCCTCCTTTGAGAGTAGTCGCTCCGGAGTACGTGTGAAGTGCCGTGAAGACCTGCGCGCCGGAACCCGATACCACCAGACCGCCAGATCCGGAAATCGCGGATTCGTAAACGGAGGGATTCAACATGGCCACGGGAAGGCTCTTGTCCACGGTTGTTCCGTCCCCGAGCTGGCCGTAGTAATTGCCCCCAGTCGCCCAAATGCTGCCATCCCTTTTCAGAAGTAAGCTATGGCTCTGTCCCGCTGCCAGAGCGGTCACCCCGCTCATCACCTGAACCGGCATCGTCTTTTGAACGGCCGTTCCATCCCCAAGTTGTCCACTACTGTTGTCACCGGTCGCCCACACGCTTCCATCCATCTTCAGGAAGAGACTATAGCCGTACCCGCCGGCCACTGCCGTCACCCCGCTCTGCACTTGCACCGGAGTCGCCTTATTTACGAGCGTACCATCTCCAAGCTGGCCCATGTTGTTATAGCCAACCGCCCACGCGCTCCCGTCACTCTTCAAAAACAAGCTGTGGTAGGCGCCCACCGCTACGGCGGTCACCCCGCTCATCACCTGAACCGGCATCGTCTTTTGAACGATCGTTCCATCCCCAAGCTGGCCATAATTGTTGTAGCCAGTTGCCCACACACTCCCGTCACTCTTCAAAAACAAACTATGGTTCTGACCTGCAGCAATTGCCGTCACCCCGGTCAAAACCTGAACCGGCGTCGTCTTATTCACCATGGTCCCGTCCCCTAGCTGACCTTCGTTGTTGTAACCTGTGGCCCAGACGCTTCCGTCATTCTTCAAAAATAAACTGTGGTTCTGGCCCGCAGCCACAGCAGCCACCCCACTCATCACCTGAATTGGCGTTGTCCTCCTCACGGTGGTCCCGTCGCCAAGTTGACCACTGTTGTTGTAGCCACTTGCCCACACGCTTCCGTCACTCTTCAGAAACAAACTGTGGTTCTGGCCAGCGGCCACGGCCGTCACACCGCTCTGCACTTGGACTGGCATCGTTTTTGGAACGGTCGTTCCATCCCCGAGTTGCCCATTATCGTTCTTCCCTGCCGCCCACGCGGTTCCGTCGCTCTTCAAAAACAAACTGTGAAAGCTAAAATTCCCGCTGGCCACTTTCACTACGTCAGAGGCTCCGGCAGCATTGGCGTTTAACGTCAACGTTCCGGCTCCCAACACCACGTTTCCACCGGAGAAGCCCCCACCGACGAGCGCGCCAATGGTGTTGCTGAAACCATTTAGATTGAGCGTGGAGCCTGCGGCGTTGGCGAGTTTCACCAGCGAATTCACCCCGAACGCCTGCGTTCCGCCAGCCATCAGCGTTCCCGCGTTGATGAAAGTCGCGCCAGTGTAGGTGTTATTTCCGGAAACCGTCATGGAGCCTGTACCAGCCTTCGTCACCGTCACCGTGCCCGAGATGGCGGCGCTATAAGTCCCGGAGGCATTTCCTCCACCGAGCAACACCGGAGATCCCGGACCAAACAACAAAGTGCCGGCGCCCGTAAAATCACTGACCTGCGCCCCATTCTGCAATACGACCGTGGCACCCGAAGCAATCGTGAGCGCGGAGTTCGCCGGAAACGCATTTGGGCCGTCAAAAGTCACCGAACCCGACAGAACGATTGTGGGCCCCGTGTAGGTGTTCGTCCCACTGAGGGTAAGCATTCCCGTTCCGCGTTGAATGACTCCCCCAGCGCCAGAAATCCCAGCGGCAAAATCCGTTCCCTGCACCACCGCGTTACTGCGTTGGAACGCAACACTCGCCCCCGTTCCCACAGTGATAGCACTCGCAGTGTTTAACGAACCCGTGGTGGACCCATTCCCAACTTGCAGCGTTCCTGCCTCGACCACCGTCGAGCCGGTATAGGTGTTGACTCCCGACAACGCGAGCGTGCCGGACCCGATTTTTTTTAACCCGCCGCCAAGGGAACCAGCTGCTTCCGCGAACGCCTTCGGGATGGTGATGTTGAAGCCATTTGTATCGATCACAGCTCCCCCGGCCTTCACCGAAGCCGTAAGCCCCGGCCAGTTGAGACTGAGCGCACTGGTTGCGGCACGCAGCACGCCACCGTTGAAGTTAATCAACCCACCACCAGTGCCATCGGCGATATCGCGCTGGGTGGTGAGCGTTCCCCCGTCCAGATTGAGCGTCCCATACCCACCGTAGCCGCCCAGATAAAGATGCTCGAAGGGAGAAGCGCCAGCGCCCGGATCCACATTGACGGAGCCGTTGTCGGTGAGCGTCAAAATCCCGTTGCCCATTGCCCCTCCAAGGTTTCCTCCGCCAATGAATACCTTTCCTCCGCTCGAACTGGCTCCCGCTCCCAAATTCAGAACCCCAGAGGCCCCGACGGTGACAGACGAAGTTCCGGCAATCCCGTAGCCTGCTGCAAAGTTCCCGGCCGCCCCCATGGTCACAGTCGCGTTGGTAATCACGAGCGCGCCTCCCGTCTGACCCGCTAGGGTCGCAAGCCCCTCCACTCTGGCGCCGCTACTCACCCGAAGCGTGCCACCCTTGAACCAAATTTCGCCAGCACTCGCCCCCGAACCCGCGAAGATGCTAGTGCCCTGCAAATCCCATGTGCCTGTACCCACCTTGAGAATCTGACCACTTCCTGAAATGGAACCCGAGAAGATTGCAGACAGGTTCCGGCTGTTACCCAAGGTGAGCGCCACAGCGGCGTTGCTTGAGTTCGTGAGCTTCAAGGACCCACTGCCCGCAATCGCGCCAACGGTGTAGGCGGTGTAGCTTCCGAAATTCAGCTTCCCGCCGTTCATGTTGACGGTGCCCGAACTGGCCTGCGCGCCCAACTCCGCTCCGGAGGAGCCACCGAGCGTCAAAGTTCCATCGGAAACCTTAACGGGCCCGGTGAAAGACCCGTTGTTTCCGGAAAGAACCAATGTGGAATTTTTGCTGTTTTGGTGGACCTCCGTAACGCTTGCACCCAAAGCGCCACTAACAGTTACCGTACCCGTTCCGGAGCCCAAGTTTTCGAGCGAGCCCGGGACATTCACCGCGCCTGAAATCGTCACTGCTCCAGTACCGGTTCGGTTCACAGCCAAACCGCCCGACGCTGAAATCGCCCCGCTGACTTTAAGAGCGCCCGAACCGTTTAGATTTAGGTTGAGCGCGCCGGTACCGACGATCGGCGCACTCACGTTGAATTCCGATGACGCAGTCGTGTTGAGCGACAAGTCAGATGCCCCCACCGTGATGGTACCCGTAGAGATGGTGAGCCCCCCAATCGAACTGTGAAAGATGCCAGTCACATTTGGACCCACGCCGCCAGTGATCGAATACGAGATGGCACTCGCATTGGCACCCGCTGCGCCCCCCAAAAGCGGCGCGTCATTGTCGGTCACGGTTCCTGAATGATTGAGTGAGCCGTTGAAAGTCACGCTCGAGGCATTCGCAGAACTGCCGCTTGCATTGGTCAGCGTCAGGTTCCCAGTCCCGCTGATCGTCCCATTCAGCGTGAGGCTAGAGCCGCCCCCATTGGCCACTCCAAGCGTCAAATCTCCACCCAAGGTCAGGGGTGCAGACAGCAAAAGACCCCAATCCGTGACCGCAATCAAATTGGTACCAGTTCCACTGACCTTAATTGGATTGGTCAGCGTGTACACGCCGCCTCCGGTGGTAGCACCCGGAATTCCCGCGCGGCCCGCATAGATCAGCCCAGCGTTATCGGAACCCACGCCCAAGTAAATCGTTCCACTTCCAAGGATGCTGCTTTGCGCGACGTTATTGGCAACCACGACGTTTCCACGACGGACTTCGATGGGGGCAGAAAGGTTTGTGTTGGTCGCATAAACCACAAGGGCTGACGTCGGACTATCCTGCACGATTCGGCTGATTCCCGACTTGAGAGCGCCAGTGACAAGGACACTACCGTTCGGCGTGCCGGCGGAAGTGGCCCAGTTGCCACTGGAGGCGGTCCCTGAATTGACGAGGGTCCCAGAGAAATTCATCGCTCCGGAAAACGAAGCGAGCGAGGCCGCGTTGTTCTGAATGGTGACATCACCTGCACCCTCAAACGGGCTCGAAACCGTCAGTGCAGCGCCGCCTCCCTTGATCACCTTTCCAACCGCGCCAACCCAAACGGTTCCGGAGCTGATCGTCAGGGGGTTTGTGGAGCTGGCTTGCGAGATGGAGGAAACATTCGCTCCGATGCCGCCCGCGATGGAGTTGGTATCCGTGTTGGTCCCTGCCAAACCACCGAGCACGGCGGCGTTGAGAAAAGTCAGGGTGCCCTGTGTGTTGATAGGCTTGGTGGTGAAAGCAAAAAAGCTCGCTCCGCTCGGGCTTCCACTTGCATTCACTACGGCAAGATTCCCGAGCCCAGTCAGGCCCCCAGTAAAAGTAAGCTTCGATCCCGAAGAATTCAGGGTCGCGATCATCAAATCGTTGGCGAGCGTAATAGGTCCGCTGAAAGTTGGATTCCAATCTGAGGCCGCAATCACGTCGACGCCGGTTCCTCCGGCCAGAATGGGGTTCGGAATCGTACCATCCCCGCCCGTGGATCCAGCGGGTGCCCCATAACGCCCAGAGTAAAATAGCGCGGCATCTGTCGCGCCGGTACCAAGGTAGACCGTTCCACTTCCAAGAACATTGGCGGCGCTGTTGAAAGCCGCAACCACCCTCCCCTGGCGGATTTCAATCGGGGCAGTCAGCGACGGACTACTCCCCGCAAAAACCAAGGCAGAGGTCGGACTGTCTTGGATCAACCGGGTGACGGATCCTCCCAGCGCAGAGGTGAAAAGCACCGAACCGGGTCCGGTGCCTGCGGTGGAGTAGAGCGTACCTGAATTTCCAAAACCGGTGTTGGTGACAGTCCCCGCGACATTGAACGCACCGCTCATGGTGAGGACACCAGAGGCGTTTGCCTGCAGGGTGAGATTTCCGGTTCCATTCGCGGCTCCCGAAAGCGTGAAGGCTGAACCCGACGTCACAATGGTTTTTCCAGAGCCTCCCACGAGCAAAGATCCCGAGAGCGTAAGAGCGGCGTTTGAATTGGCCTGCGTGAGCATCGTGTTGGAAGCCGTGATGCTGTTGGACAGCGAGAGCGCGCTCGAATTGGTGCCACTGAAAATGAAAGGCCCGCCAATCGAGTAGGAAGTTGGAATCGAGAGGGTGCCGGAGCCCGTGCGATTCAACGTGAGGCCTCCGGTGTGTCCAAAGGCGCCTGTCATAGTGATGCCACCCGCAGCAGCAACATTGAGCGTGAGAGCCCCCGTTCCAGTGGTTGGAGCTGAGACCGTAGTGGACGCGTTTCCGGTCGAGTTGAGGGTGAGTCCCGAGGGATTCACCGTGATGGAGCCGCCGCTGATGGTGAGCGGGTTGGTATCACTGTCGTTGGTGATCGCGGTGACGTTCGAACCCACCCCGCCAGAGATGGTGTTTCCACCGGTACCGGTGCCCGGAACACCGCCTAGGACGGAGCCCGTGTTGAAGGTGATAGAGCCCTGATTATTCAGGGGGAGAGTGTTGAAACTCACGGTCGTATTACCGGCTCCGCTGGAGTTGGTGACGATCACGTTCCCAGTTCCAACCACGCCACCCTCGACATTCAAAAACTCGTAGATTCCAAGAACATTCCCCGGGTTTGTGTTGGCGAGAATGACGTCGGCATTTTGCAAAGTAAGCGTCCCGCCAAGCGCCATGGAGTAGTCGCTGTTCACGATCATGTTTTTGCCGGAGCCTGCGATGACGATGTTGTTGGGGAGCGTGAAGTTGTCTCCCCCACCCGCATAACGCGCGGCGTAGACGAGCGCGGCATCGGCGGAACCGGTCCCTACGGTGATCAATCCAGTGCCGGCAACGTTCGGAAAATTCACGATGCCAAGGGTCTTGTTAATTCCGATGACGAGAGCGCCACTTTGAATTTCAACAGGCCCTGCAAAGTTGCCATTCGCCGCGTAGAGGACGAGCGGGGAGGTAGGGCTATTCTGAATGACCTTCGTCACCTTACTCCCAATCGCGCCAGTCAAATAAGCAGCCGAGCCCCCGACTAAAGCGGTTGTTGCCGCAAGCGCGCCGGCGTTGGCGGTGCCGGTGTTGATGATCATTCCGGTGTGATTTAAATCCCCAGAAACCTTGAGTAGCCCAGCCCCGTTGGCTTGCAAGATCAGGTCCCCTGAGTGGTTACTCGCAACGGTTTGCGTAAGGGCCGAGGCCTGTGAAAGCAGCCCCAAATGGACCGTCCCTGTGAGCGTACCACTGCCCGAATAACCCGCAGTCATGAGCGTCGCCACTCCAGTGGAGTTGGAGATGGTTCCATTGTTCACAACGGCTTTGAGCGACTGATCATTTCCATTGAGACTCAGCCGTGTTCCGGTTGCCACATTGAGGGAGCCTGCACCGAGCGCACGTGGTGAAAGGACAACGAGACTGCCCGTGTTCAGATTGACGCCTCCCGTGAACGTGTGCGTGCCTCCGAGGGAAAGAAGCCCGGCACCGGATTTGTTTAGCACTCCGGTTCCCGATATTCCAACAGTGCCGCCCGCGGTGTTGATGCTGTAGTTCACCGAACTACTAATGAAATTCATCGCGCCGTTGACCGAAACGCCTGCCGCTTGGACGGTAAGAGCAGCGTTCGTTACCGGATCGCCCAATCCGCTTTTGTCTCCAAAAGTGAGCGGCGCTCCCGTCGGCATCGTGGAAAACGCCTGCCCACCAGACCAATTAAGCGAGGCCGCATCCCAGTTCCCGTTCGTGTCGCCACTCCACATTCCGGTGACATCACGCAACGCAATCGCGTTGATCTGGGACGACGGAGAGTTGAGCGTATATCCCGGAGCGAGGAAACCGGTGATCGTGAAGGTCTGGGTTGCTGCGTTTGCCAAAAATCCCCCAATCACATACTGGCCGACGCCACCTGCAATTTGCTGACTGTTGAAGTTCAAGGTAACGCTGTTGCCTCCAGCGGACGTCAGGGTGTCGCGCCGATAAATCAGCGGGTCGCCCGGGCGAGAGTCGTTGGCCCAAACTTGAAGCGCATAGGCTCGGTTCGCGGTCAGCCCGCCCAAGGTGATGGTCATCAGATTTCCGCCATCGCTGTAAACGCCCCCATTGAGCAACTGTTGGTAATTCGACGACAACGCGTTGTAGTAAGTTCCCGAATTTCCGTACCCATTGAAATAGATCCCACCGGCAACCGAGAGACCAAAGTTTCCCGCGCCCGTGGTGGAGGTAATCGTGGCAAAATCGACTCCATTGAGTGTCAGGTTATTACCACCCCAGTAGCGGTAGGCCAAAACCGCAGTGCCTGCGTTCAAGACGTCGACCTCCCCAGTGACGGTCACCGGACTTTTGAAAGTCACCGGCGCGGCCAACGAGGGCTGGGCACCAAGCAGGAGCACACCTGCGACCCAAAGCAAAAAGATCACCCGTTCCAAAATCACCAAGACGCTAGTCTTGGCGACGGGGTAAAGCGGTTCTCGTCTCAAAGACGAGAACCTGCAGGTCGAGATTAGTCTCATAATCAGAAGGCTTAGCCTCTAAAATTAACTAACCCCGCCCTATATTTATAGTTAAAAATTAGCTATCCACATGAATAACGAGACTGCGCCAAAAGCTTTCCGAAAGCGGGCTTCCTTTTGAGGCTCATTCGGATCGATTAGTAGGTGGGTTTAACGTCCCGCCACTCGTGCTTTGGATACTTTCGTTGAAGCTCCTGTTTAATGCGCGGATAACTCTCTTTCCAAAAGTTAGACAAGTTTTGCGTCACCTGAATGGGCCGCTGGTTCGGCGCTAGGACTTGGATCACGAGGGGGATGCGGTTACCGGCAATGCGAATCTCGCCCTCAATGCCATAAAGGTCCTGAATCCGGACCGCAATGGTTGGAGCGGCTTTCCCTGCATAGGCCACCTTAAACTTTCTTCCATTAGGCATTTCCACTCTTTCAGGAGCGTACTTTTCAACCAGTCCGAGCTGCGTATCAGACAGCCAACTTTTGACCACCGGCCACACTGGGCGTTCTTTGATTTCACGATGGCTCGTGGCACCATGGCAAATCTGCTCCACCAAAAGGCGCTTATCCTCTTCGCCAATCGGCGGAATGCTCCAGTCTGGAAACCATTCGGCGACTAAGTTCACACGCGTCACCCACTGATCGACAGCGTCATCCCAATGTTTGAGAAAACAACGCCCTGCTTCAACTTCGTCCGCCAAAATACGAGCCGCTGCATCTTCTGGAACTTCATCAGTCTCCTTAGACCGGAGCACAAGATCGCGAAACCGAACGACACGACGTGCCACGACTCGCTTCTGAAGCGCGTCAAAGGCTACGTCGATCCGCTCCGCAATGTGGTCAGGAAAAAGTTCGCGCAGCCATTCCTCGCGAATTGCTGTGGCCTGCGTGAGTAACACCTGACGCTCCGAGTCTTTGCCCTCTACCTCACGCACCTCACAAGCCACGAGCAGCGTAGCGTGTCGGACCGCGCTTTCCCTCGCCAAAACTGCGCGCCGTCCATGCACGAGATTGCAGCGCAACGTTCCCTCGTCCATGCGAAGCGCAACCTGATCAGGGAAACCGGCGAGTACGCATCGCTGAATCGCGTCCGGCGTCGGATTGGGAGCGCCGGTGTGGAGCTTTTCGTCGCGGGCGATTTGGAGGAATTGTCGGGCAAGTGTCGCTGCCTCTCGCGCCGCACCGGCGTGGATACCGAGCGGCTTGCAGCGTTGGACTTGAAATTGCGCCTGCTCGGCAAATTGGAGGGCTCGCATCATGACCACGAGGTCCGATTCTGCGTCATCGCCAAAGACAGCTTCGCGCTCTTCCTCCATCCGGCGATCTTCTGCGCGGCGGAGGAGGCTTCTACCCTGCGTGAGAGCGGCAACCTGCGCGATCGCGGGAACACATCCCTGCTCTTCGGCAGCTAGTAGCATGCGCGCATATCGAGGATGCGCCGGAAAGGCTAGCATCCGGCGCCCAAGTTCGGTCAGGAGGCCCTCGGCGTTTAATGCTCCGAGGTCTGTGAGCAGCAACAGAGCTCGGGCGAGGGATTTTGGATCGGGCGGTTCCAGCCAGCGGAAAGCGGCGACGTCCGCGACGCCACTGGCTTTTAAAGTGAGGACAACCTCAGCGAGATCAAGGCGTTTGACTTCCGGCAATTCCTGAGGAGCCCTGTCGAAATGTTCTCTCTCCGTCCACAATCGCAGACACAGGCCCGGAGCGGTCCGCCCAGCGCGGCCTGCGCGCTGGTCTGCAGAAGCGCGGCTAATGCGCTCAATGAGGAGCGTATTGATGCTGCGGTAGGGATCGAAGCGCGCAATGCGCGCGTAACCCGCATCGAGCACGACCCGAACGCCGTCGATGGTGAGAGAGGTTTCAGCAACGTTTGTGGAAACAATGATCTTTCGCTTTTCGTACCGAGCGACGGCCGCGTCTTGTTCGTTTGGAGG
>CANFNA010000009.1 GCA_947448395.1 Chthoniobacteraceae bacterium | reverse complement strand
GGAAGAACCATTCGAGACCAATGGTTCCGCCGTAACGTTTGAGGAAGGGTTCGTCGCGTTTCTTCGCCACGAGGTTCATGCGATCGGTCTGGGGAAGAGCGGCGTGGTGTTTCCAGAGCTTCGGCCAAGCGTGCGGATGCGAGGCAAATTTCGGCAGCAGACAAAGCGGTATGCCGTCTGCGGTGGATGGCAGCATGGTGCAGCTGGTGAAGTCGACGCCGATGCCGAGGACGTTTTCTGGCGAGAGATCTGCGGAGGCGAGCGCTGCGCGAGTCGCTTTGGCAGCTGAGTTCATCCAATCGGAAGGATGTTGGAGGGCGAATAGAGGTGGGAGTTTCTTGGAGGAGCCTGGCAGCGATTGGGTGATCTGGCCGTGTTGATAGCGAACGGATTTGCAGGCGAGTTCGCGGCCTTTGAGATCGACGAGCAGGGCGCGTACTGATTCGGTGCCGAAGTCCAGACCGAGGGATACTTTCATTTGGATCGAGGATTTTTGAGGTAATAAAAGCGGCCGTCTTCGGCGCCGCCGAGGAAGTCGGGGATACCATCGTGATTGAAATCAACCACGGTCGGCGAAACGTCATGGCCTTCGATATTGCGCGAGGAGATGGGGCCCATGTCTTTGAAGAACCATTTACCATCTCGCGCGTCGACTTGGCGGAGGAAGGTGGCGTTTGAGGAATTGAGAAGGATGTCGGCCTTGCCGTCGCCATCCCAATCGACGATGCAGAACTTGCGGCGGCCGCTTTTTCCGGCGGTTCCTTTGCCGAGGCGGAGTGGTTCTCCGCGTTCATTGCAGAGGACATGCTTTGGTGGGAGGAGGATGCGTTTTTTGTTGCGGATGGCGCGTTGGAAGAGGGACAGAACGCCTTCGTGATCGAGCATCAGGAGGTCGGTGAGTCCGTCTCCGTCCCAGTCGATTGCGAATGGGGTGGTGCGCCACTGGGTGAGCAGGGCCTTGCCCTCGGGTTTCATCCAACCGTAGGCAAGTTCGGGTTGAGGGCCGTCCCATTCGACTTCTATGGGTTGAGCGGAAGCGAGTTTAGGTTTGGTTTTGGTGCCGACGTTTTTGAACCAAACGACTTTGCCGAGGATGGAATTGACGACGAGATCGGGAAGGCCGTCTCCGTCCCAATCGGCAACGCTGAGAGTGGTATAGCCCCATTTCGCCTCTGCGGGGCCTTGGATGCTTCCGTTTGGGCCGGCCATGATGCGGATGCGTTTGCCGTCGGCCTCAAGGTATTTGGGCGCGGCCCATTTGGGTTTTTCGACGCCTGGCGGGCTGAGGTTTTTGAAGAAGAGGATGTAGCCAGCGGTGTTTCCGCTGAGGAGATCGATGGAGCCGTCGCCGTCCCAGTCGACGCCCACAGGGGTTGCTAGCGCGCCGCATTTCAATTCGGTGGCCTCTTGCTGGAAATAGAGCGGATCATCAAAAACTGGGGAGCCGGTGGGATCGATGGCTCCGGTGTTTCGGAGGAAGGCCACCCTGCCGTCTTCGTCTCCGACGATGAGGTCGGGTTTGCCATCTCGATCCCAATCGATGGCGGTGGGTGTGATCATTTCCAGATCCATAGCGAGAGGCTGTCCCTTTGAGTTGAGAAGGCGACGGCCGGGAGCGTATCGGGGGGCGGTGGCGGATCCGGTATTTTCAAAGAAGGTAAAGCCGTCGAGGAATTCGCCGCATAGGAGGTCGAGTTTTCCGGTGCCTCGGAAGTCGGCGAGACAGGGGGAGGGCCAGCCGAAGGTTTCAACGGGTTGGTCTCCGGCGCGTAGGAGTTCTGGTTTTGCGTAGAGAGGTTGGGCGTTGGATCCCGTGTTGCGGAGCCAGTATACAAATCCGCGCAGGGGGCCTTTCGTCCATCGGCCTTGAGGGTCGTAGGCGTTGTCCCATCCATAATCCGTCCAATCATCGGCTCCTACGATGAGGTCCGCGACGCCATCGCCATCATAGTCGGCGAGGCGCCAGAAGTTGCCACGGACTTTGTTGGGATGGATGTTGGACTGGGGATAGATCGGCGTTGGATTTTCGAGGCCGGAGCGGAGGAAGTCTGGAAATTCCGAAGCGGGTGCAAGGACCCGAGGTTTTCCTTCGACGAAGGAGACGCTGGCGAATTGGCGGCCGCGGCTGATGCGTTGGCCTGGGAGGAAGATAGGGAGCGGGTTCGAGGCGGTATCGACGCCTGGATTTTCGAATACATAGGTCCCGTTGGAGGGGACGTCCGGGCAATTGACGACGAGATCGAGTTTTCCGTCGCCGTTAAAATCCATGGGGAGAGGGAAGGCCCAGAGGCCGACGCCCAGGTCGACGGAGAGGCCGGGGTGATTGTATTGAAGGCGTTCGAGAGACTCCGCTTTTTGGGCACTCGCATTTGCGGCGCATGCTGCGATGGCGAGTATCAGCAGGGCTTTGTGGAGTTTCATGGGAAGGGTGATTCGGCCGACTGCTTTGAACTTTTGGAGCATTTCAGAAGCTTTCTGCATGCTGGGATGGGCACCTCAATCTCGAGAGCCACGAGAGTGAGGTGTCTTTGGATGATCGTTTTGAAATGAGGCGGTGTGACTACTTGTTGGACGGTGCGACTTGGAATTCGCCATTGAGGCGTAGGTCTTCGGAGCTGCTGCCGAACATCACTTTGAAGGTGCCCGGCTCGACGACGCGATGGCCTTGACGATTGATGAGTTCGAGTTCGCGGGCGGGCAGTTTGAAGGAGACGGTTTTGGTTTCGCCGGGGCCGAGGTGGATGCGGTCAAAGCCGCAGAGGTTTAGTTCGTAGGTGGTGACGCTGCTCACCTCTTGGTGGAAATACATCTGCACGACTTCATCGCCAGCGCGGGAGCCGGTATTTTTGAGGGTGCAGGAGACGGTGACTTCGCCGTTCTGAGGAATTTGTGCGGGAGTCACCTTGAGGTCGGAGTATTGGAAGGTGGTGTAGCTTAAGCCGAAACCGAACGGATAGAGCGCGCCTTCTGCCATGCTATCGCCGAAGCCGTTTGGATCGAGTTTCTTGGCTTGGGATGCGTGGCTGCCGGGTTTGAAGGGGAAGTTGAGGGGAAGCTGTCCGACGGTCTTTGGGAAGGTCACGGGGAGGCGTCCGCCGGGGTTGTAATCACCGAAGAGTGCGCTTGCGATCGCGGTGCCACCGGCTTCGCCGGGGTTCCAAGCCTGGAGGATCCCGGGCACGTACCGTTGGAGCCAGTTGATGGAGGCGGGTTTTCCATGGAGCAGCACGGCGACGACTGGCTTTCCTGTTTTGATGAGTGCGTGGGCAAGAGCGGTCTGGTGGCCTGGAAGATCAAGGCTTGTGCGGCTTTTGGATTCACCGATGGTGGCGTTTGAATCACCGAGGCAGACGATAACGGCATCGGCGCTCTGCGCGAGATCGACGGCTTCTTGAATTTGTGCGGATTCTTCGGAGGTTGGGGGTTCAGGGAAAAGTTCAGATTGGGGCCAGCGTTTGTCGGTGACGTTGCAGCCGAGGGCGTAGACGACTTGAGCGCCGGATTTCTTCACGAGTGCTTCGATGCCTTCGTAGGCGGAGATGACTTCGCCTCCGTTGGATCCGTAACGGTCGAAGGATGTTTCGGTCATCTTTGCCGTGGGACCACAGACGAGGATTTTTTTGAGAGACTTACTTAGTGGCAGAACGTTCTTTTCGTTTTTGAGGAGGACGAGAGATTCTTGTGCGGCTCGCAGGGCGAGGGCTTTGGATTCTGGCGCGCCGATTTCTTTTCCAGCGGCTTCCGGATCGACGAAGGGGGAGTCGAAGAGGCCTTCGATCATTTTGACGCGGAGAACATCGCGAACGCGCTCGTTAATGATGTCGAGGGATAGGCGTCCGGCTTCGATTTCGCGGCGGACTGGCAGAATGAAGGTATCTGGCGATTTGAAGGTGGTGCGGACGTTGCCGCCCTCGCGCAGGAACATGGCGGCGGCCTCGTCTGGATTCGCGGCAACGTGGTGTTTGGTGTAGAGGAATTCTACGGCTTCGCTGTCGGAAACGACGTAGCCTTTGAAGCCCCATTGTTTGCGAAGGCGTTCGATGAGGAAGTCGGAGCTGCCAGAGATGGGGACGCCATCGTAGTCGTTGTAGGAGCTCATGACACCGAGAAGGCCGCCTTCTCGTACGGCTCGTTCCCACGGTTTGAGGTGGAGCATTTCCATCTCGCGTGGGGAGACGTGTGGGTCGGTTCTGGCGTTTCCATCGCGGCCGCCCTTGGGTTCGCTATAGACGGCGAAGTGTTTGGAAGTGGAGACGAGACCGGCGGCACGGATGGCTTTGGTCATGCGGAGAGCGAGCGTGGAAACGTGGAAGGGATCTTCGCCATAGCATTCGACGACGCGTCCCCAGCGTGGATCGCGAGCGAGGTCGAGGAGGGGAGCATAGACGTTGCGATAACCGATTGCCTTCGATTCGCGAGCGACGACTTTTCCGATTTCGGTGAGGAGATCAGGGTTCCAGGTGGCTCCTAGACCGATATCGGCCGGGAAATTGACGGTTTTTCGGTAGTTGGCCCCGCGGACGCCTTCGTTGGTGTATTCGACGGGGATTCCGAGACGGGTTTCTTCGATGAACCAGCGTTGGACCTCGTTGAGGGCGCGGACGGTGGCTGCGGGTGAGGCGATGTGCGGGTTGTCGGATGAGCCCGATTTACCGACGCCATTGTGCATCTCATCGATATTGGCGATGCCATCCTTCCAGATTTGGTTTTTCCAGTCGGGTGTTGGAAGGGCGTCTTTGAGAACTCGACGATAGCCGTAGAGGGTTGCGAGTTGGCAGGTTTTCTCGTCCGTATTCATCTGCGAGAGCAGATCGTCGACCCGTTTTTCGATGGGCTGGGAGGGATCTTCGAAGAGGTCTTTTTTCCCGTTCTTATTAAAGTCAATCCACTGGTCGTGGTAGATGTCCTTTTGGGAGGCGAGGCCGATTTTTGAGGGGTGAAGGAACGCGCTGGGTTGCGCCGCTTGAATGGGAGTCGAGCAGACCGTGGCCAGTGGTCCGGAGGCGGCTAGGACGAGGAAGAGGGGGAGGTTTTTTGCGTTCATGGTGGGGAGGTCGATTGAAGCAGAATTATTTTTTGAAACAATCGCTTGGCGAAGTTCGCCGGGGGCAGTGGCGGGGAGTGTCTGGAAACGAAAAAGCCCCCGAACCGCATTGGTTCAGGGGCTTTTTGAATGCCGAGTTTCGATTCGAGGCTAGAAAAAGATGGGAATCACCAGAATGGCCACGATGTTAGCCACCTTGATCATCGGGTTAATGGCTGGCCCTGAGGTGTCTTTATAAGGATCGCCCACCGTGTCGCCGGTGACTGCAGCGGCATGGGCAGGCGAGTTTTTACCGCCGTGGTTACCTTCCTCGATGTATTTTTTGGCGTTATCCCAAGCGCCGCCGCTTGAGGTCATGGAAAGGCCAATAAAAAGGCCCGTCACGATGGTTCCGACGAGCATTCCTCCTAGGACGGTTTTGCCGAGGGCTGGGATGGCGGCGATGGCGACGACGAACACAACGGGTAACAAAGCTGGGATAATCATCTCGTGAAGGGCTGCCTTGGTAACGATGTCAACGCAACGGCCGTATTCAGGAGTCTCGGTGCCTTGCATGATCCCTGGGTGAGCTTTGAGTTGGCGGCGGACTTCTTCGACGACAGCGCCTGCGGCGCGCCCTACGGCGTCCATGCTGAAGGCCGAGAAGAGGTAGGGAAGGAGGCCTCCGAGGAAGAGGCCGATGATGACTTTTGGGTCGTTTAACGAAAAATCCAGAGCTCCTGCGACAAGGCGGCCGACGGATTGGAGATGTGCGCGAAGTTCTTCGACATACGTGCCGAAGAGGACGACCGCTGCGAGGCCGGCGGAAGCGATGGCGTATCCCTTGGTGACGGCTTTCATGGTGTTACCGACAGCATCGAGTTCGTCGGTAATGCCGCGCACCTCCGGGGGCAATCCGCTCATGACAGCGATCCCGCCGGCATTGTCGGTGATGGGACCGAAGGCATCGAGTGAGATGATAATTCCCGCCATGGAGAGCATGGCCATGACGGCGACGGCGATGCCGTAGAGGCCGGCGAGGCTGTAAGAACCGAGGATGGCAGCGCCGATGCACAGAACAGGCAATGCTGTGGCGTGTTGGCCGATGGCGAGGCCCGCGATGATGTTGGTGGCGTGGCCGGTTTCTGAGGCTCGGGCGATTTTGTGTACGGGGGAATAGTGCGTGGAGGTGTAGAAGTTGGTGATAGCCACGACGAGTCCTGTCATCACGATTCCGATGAGCGAGGCTCCGAAGATGCGTTCAGCGCTGTAGACAGCCTCACCGGATTGAACGCCTGCGCTAAAGAGCGCTTGAGTGATGGGCCAGAGCGCGACGGCGGAGATAATTCCTGAGACTCCGACGCCGGACATTAGCGCTGTGGACGGAGCGAGCCGAGAGACATTGACGAAGAGAATCCCGATGATGGCTCCGAGGATGGAAACTCCGCCGAGGAGAAATGGAAAGAGGACGGCATTGGGGAAGGCCTTTAGGGTGAGTCCTGCAATGAGAACGGCGCCTATGAGGCTGACTGCATAGGTTTCAAAGACATCGGCGGCCATGCCTGCGCAGTCTCCGACGTTGTCCCCCACGTTGTCTGCGATGGTAGCTGGATTGCGGGGATCATCTTCGTCGAGTTTGCTTTCGATTTTGCCGACGAGATCGGCGCCAACGTCAGCGGCTTTTGTATAAATCCCGCCGCCGAGACGGGCGAAGACGCTGATGAGACTGGATCCGAGAGCGACTCCGACGAGGCTGCGGAGGGCGGTGGCTTCGTCGAATTTTCCCTTGATGAACAAGTAGAAGAGAGCGGTGGAAAGGAGGGCTAATCCGACCACAAGGAGACCGGTGACGGCGCCTCCGTTAAAGGCGACTGCGAGGGCCGCATGGCGGTTGAGAGTGGCGCCTTGAGCTGTGCGGACATTGGCGAGAACGGCGACGCGCATTCCAATGAATCCGGCTGCGAGGGAGCAAACGGCGCCTAGGAGGAACCCGAGAGCGAGTGGTCCTCCGAGTTTCCAGTAGAGGAGGCCGAACAGAACGGCAGCGATGGAGCCGATCGAGAACAGTTGGCGGTTGAGATAGGCTTTGGCGCCTTCTTCAATTGCGGCCGCAATTTGCCGCATGCGTTCGTTTTCGATGCGTACACTCAAGATCGAACGGATGAGTCCCACGGCGACGAGGAGTCCAAGGACAGCGCAGGCGACGGTGACGGTCATGCCTGAGGTTTCGAGAAAAGAGGTGGCTAGGGAGAGGTTGGGAGTCATGGTTGGTATACAGGAAACGAAAACGGGGCCATGGGTGATGCCGTTTTCCGCAGAAAACCGCAACACTAGCGTGTAAAAGAGGGTCAGAGCTTCGGTGGATGGATAGGGATCGTCAGGGGGGGACAGAGGAAGGATCGTTTGTGGGCAAACGTAAAGGCGGGTTTGCCATCGAAAAGAGAAGTGGATGATAATGGGAGCGGCCCCAGTAAGGCCGTTTTCCAAACTCCCTCCTTACGATGAAACTCCTGTCCTCCTCTTATTTCGGAATTCCGGCTGCAGTTATGGCTGCTGCCGTTGTTGGAACAGCTGCTCAGGTGGTTGCGTCTGAACCGGTTGTTGGCACCCCGCTTAATCTTAAGTTTACGGCAGTGGACGGAAAGTCTGTCGATGTTGCCGAATTGAAGGGCAAGGTGGTTTTGGTGGATTTTTGGGCGACTTGGTGCGGGCCTTGCGTTGCGGAGATCCCCCACGTGAGAGCAACTTACGAAAAATTTCACAGCAAAGGATTCGAGATTGTGGGAATCAGCTTGGATAAGGACAAAGGGCGGCTGACGTCGTTTGTGAGCGAGAAGGGGATGCCTTGGCCGCAGTACTTTGATGGCAAGGGCTGGGACAATGAACTGAGTTCAAAATTTGGAATCCAAAGCATTCCGACGATGTGGTTGGTGGATAAGAATGGCAAGATTGCGGATTTGTCGGCGCGTCAGGGTTTAGAGGAAAAGGTCGCGAAACTGTTGGCGCAGTAGGCGCCGTTCGTTTGATCCGAGTGAGTGTGCCAAGGGTTTCGTAACGCCTTCCGGTGTCCTCGATTCCACCACAGGTTGTGGCGGAATCGAGCGACGTTGAGGGTTAGTCCCTTGTCTGTGGTCAAAGAACCTGAACCTCGCAGTGAGGGGACAGAAGGGGGATTGACTACGCGAAGAGTTTGGAGACGGGCTTCGCTTTCACTAATTCGCGAGGCTGGTTGAGATGATTGTAAACGATTGTCTCCGGGTCGATTCCGCACGCATGGTACATGGATGCTAGGAGTTCAGTGGGGTGGACGGGGTCCTCGGCTGGACTGCTTCCAGTTTTGTCACTCTGTCCTAGGACAAACCCGCGTTTTGTTCCGGCTCCCGCGACAATGGCGGAGTAGCAGTAGGGCCAATGGTCGCGGCCATCGGCGCTATTACCATTGCCTGAGGTGCTGACGCCTTTAATTGGGGAACGTCCAAACTCGCCGATTGCCACGACGAGTGTTTCTGCAAGCAGGCCTCTGGAGTCCATATCGGCGATGAAAGCGGAGAGCCCCTGATCCAGCATGGGGCCGGATTTGGTTTTCATACGGTCTGTCAGACCGACGTGGTGATCCCACGAATGGTTGTCTGAGTTGGCGACCTTGGGCCAGATGACTTCAACGACGCGGGTTCCTGCTTCGACCAGACGTCTAGCGAGCAGGCAGCTTTGGCCGAAAGTATTTCTGCCGTAGCGATCGCGCATTTCGTCGGATTCCTGAGAAATGTCGAACGCGTTTCGGGCTTTGCCTGAGATGATGAGGTTGAGGGCGCGCTGATAGTAGTCGTCCAAGTTGTACTTTTCGACGGCCTTTTCGACTTCTGGCATGGCAGCCTCAATGACGTTTCGCAGGTCAGCGCGGCGTTGGAGGCGGAGGGCAAACACTTCGGGAGGAAGTTTCAAATCCTCGACGGTGATGCGTTCCATCTTGCCCATATCGAGGTCGTCCCCCGGAGGGTAGAGCGTGTATGGATCGAAGGCCTTTCCGAGGAATCCGGCGGTGCCGCCTTTGCCGACCACGTTACTTTCCTGCAACGGGCGAGGAAGCATCACGAAAGGGAGCATGGCTTCCTGAGAAGGACGCAAGCGGACGATGTTGGATCCGAAGTTTGGAAAATCCTTTGCATCTGGAGGCTCCAATTGGCCGGACGGGCTGACCTTGTCGGTCGTGTATCCCGTCATGATTTGGTAAATTGCGGCGGTATGATTGAAGAGGCCGTTGGGCGTGTAGGCCATTGAACGGATCTGTGTGAACTTGTCGTTGATCTTGGCCAAGCGCGGCAGGATCTCGGTGTAATGGATGCCGGGGATCTTGGTTGGGATCGTATCGAAGGCGGATCGTATATTGTCCGGAACGTTCAGTTTGGGATCCCAGAGGTCTAGGTGACTGGGTCCGCCTTGCAGGTAGATCATCACCACGCTCTTGGCTTTGCCCCAACCGGGGCCGCCGATTTTCCCGGCGTCACTGGCCTGTGCTTGGAGTTTCAGCATGGAGCCTAGAGACATCCCAAGAAGGCCCGTTCCGCCCAAACGAAGCAGATCGCGTCGGGACAGTTTGAGGTCTGTGTTGCAAAGGTCGCTGCAGGTTCCGCCGGGGAGATGAATCATAAGTTTTGGAGGGTGAGGAGTTGGAGGGACTGAATAGGGGGTGTTAACGGTTGAAAAGAAAAGCGGGGTTGTTGATCAATGCCCAAGTGAGATCCTGGACCACGGTGAGTCGCTTGTTAGATGTTTGCTGCTTGCTCGCCTTGGAATCCTCACGGAGTTGCACGAGCGCTGGATCAATCCGAATTGGCTCTGAGACTTTTGCGAGTTCATTTTTGAGTTCTGTATGGCGAGGATCCGGAGCCAAGGGGATCTTGGCGTCGACGACCTCCTTTCGGAGCCTCCAGTACTCGGCGTCTTGATTGCGCACAGCTTCCGCGAGCGTCAATTTTTGTGCTTCCGAGCGCTTGTCGTCGGTCACTGCGGCGGCGTCTGCCACATCGGCACGAACTCCCTCTTTTAGCGGCGCGGCGGCGCGGGTGACGTAGAGTCGGAACTTTCCGATGATATTTTCGTTGGCCCTTTGCACCATGCGGAAAGTCAGTCTGGAGAGACCTTCGTTTTCGATGGGGGCATCCAGTTCAAAGGCGGCGAGGTGTCGCCGAGTCGGTTGGCCTCCGATTGCCCAGCCGTTTTGTCCGTCGTCATCTTTTCCGTCGATTGCAGCTGCGACTGGGAATTTGTCTTGGGAGTGGGTTGCCCACGCTTCCTTGAAGGTAACCCGTGCTGGCGCACCCGGCTTGGTCGCGGAGGTTTGTTGAAGGATGAATTCAGAGAGAATGAAGTTTCCTGGTTTTGATCGTCCGGGGCCGAACATCGGGAGGCTTGGATCGGGTAAGACTTCAAGGAGGATGGCGGTGACATCCTTCATATCGACATCCAGAGAGAGGTTGTAGTCGGTGGCGTTGGTGCCCCCAGAGGAAACGATGGAGCCGTCCTTTTCGATAACCAGCTTGACCTGTCCAGTGGCTACCGCGGTTTTCGGCTGGAGGAGTGTCCAGCGGACGGGATCGGAGGTTGGCTTGTGGAGTGCGATCCAACCTTCGGTATGGGAGCGTAGCGCGGTTTCCCAGCCCTTGAGGGCGGCGGCAGAGCGGGTTTCGCGTTCTTTGCGAACGTTTTCTCGCTCTTCGCGGAGGCCTTTTGTTTCGCTCTCATAGGTGTCTAGTTTGGACTTAGCCGAAGCCATGGCCGTCTGACGTTCCTTTTCCATTTTTGCAATGATGGGAGCCTGTTCCTTTTCTTTGGAAGCCCATGTCTCCTGAACCTTTGTTGAGTCGGAGTCGACCGCGGTGAGGAGTTTTCGAGTCGCTTCGATTTCGGCTTGGGTTGCCTCACGAGAGAGAACGCGCTGGAACAATTCATTTACGAGTTGCGCATCGTCAGGTTGAGCTGCGACGAGTTTCGCGAGCTCGTTTTTAGGATCTTGGATGGCGCTGGAAACAACAGGACCGCTCAAGAATGCCATGACCGAACCCAGCCCCATGTTACTGCTGCGTTCGCACTCGCACGTGCTCTCGCGAGCGGGCTTACCAAGGGTTGCTAAAAATCCGGCAGGACCTTGGCTGGAGGAATCAACCATCAATGCAGCACGGCCACCTGAAGCCACTCCCGGAAGTTCGGATTTAGATCCGGTTACTTTGAACACGGCATCGTAGAGTGTTTCCGCTGAGAGGCGGCGGGCGACGGCATGCGAATAATTGATTGAATCATCCTCGTTCCAACGGTTTGAGCGGATGGAAAGGTGATAGGTCCGTGATTTGCAGATTCCCCGGAACACTTCCCGAGTGTTGAAGTTGGATTGCAAAAAGACGTTGGTGAGGTGTTCGAGTAATTCCGGATTGGATGGAGGATTTCCGGCGCGGATGTCATCCAGAGGCTCGATGATGCCGCGACCGAGGAGGTATCCCCAGATTCGGTTTACGTAACTGGATGCGAAGTACCGATTATCAGGCGAGGTCATCCAGTCTGCGAGTTGTTCACGCAGGGGGGATTTAGGCTTTGCTTCAGCCTTTGCCGGATAAGGAAATTGAGGTGCGGTGATTTTTTGAGTGCGGTCGTGTTTGATTTCGCCGGAAGGGTTTTCCTTTACGATTTCGAACAGTGGTTTGGCGCTCTCGACGGCTGTACCGCCGATGCTCTTTCCGGCGCTGGCGGGGTCGGGGTTCAGCGTGAACTGAGCGAAATACGCTGCGGTTTGGTAGTACTGGTCTTGGGTCCAGCGTTCAAAGGGATGATCGTGGCACTTGTTGCAGTTGAATCGCGTGGCGAGAAAGAGATGGGTGGTGTTCTCCATGGCTTCGGTGGGTTGCCGAAGGATTTTCCAGTAGCTGGCCGCAGGATTGTCTTTGTTGGATCCAGAGGCTGTGAGGATAGCCCGAACGAACTGATCGTAGGGGGTGTTTTTCTCGAGATGCTCGCGAATCCATGCGCGGAATTTGTCTGCGCCCTCTTTGGCGAGAAATTTCGTGTTTACTTGAAGCAGGTCGCTCCACTTGTTCGTCCAGTGCTCGAGAAAATCCGGGCTGCCAATGAGTTCATCGACGATTGCGTCTCGTTTCGTCCGGTTGTCGGTAGAGTCTGCGATGAATGCGCGAAGTTTTTCTGAGGAGGGAGGCAACCCGGTAAGATCCAAGGTCACACGACGCAGAAATTCTCCGTCCGAGGCGAGGTCGGATGGTTCGATCTGCATGCGTTTCCATTTGGCGGCGACGAGTTGGTCGATGTGGGTCCAAGTGACAGGTTCCTTCCACTGGAAGCCGGTTCGGTCGCCCATCACGGTCACGGTGGTGGCGAAGTAGTTTCCTTCGAAACGGGCTAGCATGGGCGCCTCGCCGCGGCGGAGTGTGGTGACGAGTCCGGTGGAGTCTACGGAGGCGATGTCGGTGTTGCCGCTTTCAATAAATGCTTCGCTGGTTACGTCGCGGGAAGAGCCATCGTGGTAGAAGGCCATGACGCGGAATTGCTGGCGACTTCCTACTTGTTGGACGACGGGATTCTGTGGAGTCAGCTCGATTTTAGCGACCTTCGCAGAGTCCGATTTAAGGCGGGCCCCAGAGGCGATCCATTCGCGGAGAATTTGATAATACTTTTCGTCTGCGCGGGTTCGCCTTCCTCCTTCGTGAGGGACTTCTGCAACGGCCTTGAGTAGCATCAAGCTGTCATCGGGTGAGGATGTGGTGACACGCCGCGAGGCCATGTCATCGGTGAGGGAGCGAATGTCGAATTCGGGGTCATAGCCGCGAAGGGAAAGTTTGAATCCAGCTTTGCCGTCCTTGGCGCCGTGGCAGGTGCCTTGGTTGCAACCCAGTTTCGTCATCACAGGGTTCACATCGCGAATGAAGTCGGCTTCGTAAGGCGCCGAGGCGCCATGGACAGAAATTGGAACGACGGCATTTTTGCTGCCGAAAGAAACGCGGATTTCTGAAGAACCATCGGTTGTCGGGTGGATTTGTCCGCGAGGGGTGATTTCGGCGAGTTGATTAGGGGTGGAGATCTTTGCGGCGCGAGTGACGTCGGCGACTGAACCGTCTGCGTAACGGGCGGTGACCAAGATCTGTGTGTAATCATTCCTTCGCGAGAGGGTGATGGAAGCAGGGGATACTTCGAGGGAGAGAAGGTCCTCGGTTTTTGGGGCTTTTTCGGTGTCGAGTTCCGAGTTTGTTGTCGGACTTGCGACGATGGTGGCGCGCTTTGATAGGGTCGTCGCAGGAGCCGTTTTTTCTTTGTTCAGTGGGGCCGAGTCGAATTCTCGTTCGAGTGTTCCAGTGGCAGCGTTGAAAAGTTTGATTTTTCCATCGCTACCCGCGGCGGCCACTTGCGAGCCGTCTGGACGGAATGCAACGGTGTACACAGCGCAATCCTTCAAAACGGCCTTGGATAGACGGACGCCGATTGGATTTTCGAAATCCTTGAGGCGTTCATTTTCTTCTGAAGTGCGTTTTTTTGGCGGCTTGCTGCGGATGGCTTTGATGTCCTCGGGAACCGAGAGATCGGAGGCCATCTGGAATATCCCAACTTCACCGCTCCCGTTGAGGGCACTGCCTGCGACAAACTTGGAGCCGTCTGCGGCAAAGCGGGCTGCGAAGATTCGCCCTGTCATGTCAGGATATTTTTTTATGAGATTGGCATTGTCGCCGATCTTTCGCGCGGTGGTTCTGAAAATTCGGAAGAGCTGGGGAGCGCCGTCGGCGCCGCCGACGATAATGGCTTCCTCACTGGGGTGCCGGTCTACGGCGTTCATTCCGCCACGAAGTGCACCTGGGGTGATAGAGGTGATGTTATCGACGAAGCGCTGGTGCTCGACCTCACTGAGTTTGGCGGTCATGTCTCGACCGACGGAGATGAGGTGATCGCCTTTGAGCGAGAAGGTGGTGTCGAGGACCCAATCGTTATGGGATCCCATTTGGAGCACTTGTTTTCCGGAAGACGCCTCGATTGCACGCACGGTGTTATCGGCGCAACCGAAGGCGACGAGGCGGCTGTCTGGGGACCAGCTTGCGCCGTAAAGAGTATCCCAAGTGACGGGGATGGATGTTTTGAGTTTGCGCGCTGCAACGTCCCAGATTTGAAGTTCGCCAAGTCGTGAAGGGTCTCCGCCAGTTGCTGCGAGCCAGCGGCCATCGGGAGAAAAGCGGACGGATTGTATGCGCTCTGAGAGACCAATTAAACGGGCTGAAAGTCCGGAGCCGTCGGAGTGATGGAGGAGGACTTCATGGAAGCCGGCGACCGCAATGAGGGAGCCGTCTGGGGAGAAGTCTATGGATGTGACGACTGGGAGTTGTGGGTAAACGGGAGGATGCTGATCGTCGAAGTGTTTTTTGGCGTCAGCAGGCGTGTCATCAACAGCGCCTTGTGAGATCCAAGTGCGGATGAGCAGAAGTTCATGCTCTGGGAGCGGGGATTTATTTTTTGGCATTTCTGCCGCCCCATTGACTGGGGTGATTTGTTCTAGAAGCGAACCTTTGGTTGCCTCGCCCGGAATGATGGCTGGACCGTCTTTTTCACCTCCCTTGAGCAACTTTTGGAAGTCCGTCATGACGTAGCCGCCCTTTGGCTTGGCTGGTTGGTGACAGCCCTGACAATTCGCCTGAAGGATCGGGCGGATATCTTTGAAGTAGCTAACCTTCGCTTTCTCGAGAGCCGCCGCGTGAGCGCTCAGAAGCGAGATTGAAAATAGCAGGATCGGAACGACGAGTGAAAAAGCCAAAGAAGGCCATTGAGTGAGGGATTGGAAGCGCTTCATCGGGTAAGTGTGGCAAGAAATGGGTAAAGGCTGGAGGAGTTGGGCCGTGGCCGTGGATGCGGTTTAGGTAGCAAGCCACTCCCGAAGCATCGCCAAGTCTTTCTTGAGGTTCGCGATCATCTCGGGTCCTTTGCCGAGGTCTTTGTATTCGTGGTGTTGGCTGAGGGGCCCGTCGAAGGGGGTTGTTTTGAGCCATTGGAAAAAGGCTCGCTGGACGGAGCCTGTGCCGAAGTTGCACCAACGCGGTTCCCACCCTTTAGCTCCTTTTTCCCAGAAGAAATCTTTGCAGAACACAGCCACGAAATGGGGTTGCATCAGACGCGCTTGGATTGGCCAAGACAGCCCTCCTTCGAGGGTTGAATGTCCGATGTCGTAACAAATTCCGAGGTGCTTTGGATCGAGATCTTTTATCACGGTCCAAAGGTCCCAGATGGGTGCTCCGATATAGTTGGCCCCGGAATGATTTTGGTAACCGCCTTGTAAGCCTAGTTCTTTGTTGAGCGCGGCGACGTCTTTGAGAGCAGCGCCGACTTCAGCGAGCTTTTTGGCGGGATGCTCGTCTTTGGGATAGAGTTCAAATCCGAGGCGATATTTACGGATCCCGAGAGCGGCCATGGTTCGCAGCACCTTTTCCGCTGTCGGGGTGACTTTGGTGATGTCGCTGGTGACGAGGGTGAGTTCTTTTCCCCGTTTTTTGAGAGCCTCCACCATCTTGGGGAGGTCTTCTTCGACGCGCTCTGGTTGAACATGAGTGGACTTGGCTCGCACTCCGCATTCGACTCCGTCCCAACCAATGTCAGCGACGAGATCTGCGGTGTCGTCGAAGGACAGGTTCGAGAAGGGCTTTGTGAAGGCGATGATTTTATAGGACTTGGCCTGTGACTGGGGTGGGTTGGGCGTCGCCGCTGCTTCGGAGGAAGGGGCAAGGTTGCCGAGGAGCGCGAGGCTTGCCGAGGAGGCCACGCTGTTGGCGAGGAATTGTCGGCGGGAGAACTCTCTGGGGAGTGGGGTGGCGGGGGGAGGGGGAAGGGCCATACAGAGGACAAGAGGTGAGGGGGGCTTTTGTTAGATTAAAAATAAGGTAAGCGGAATGCGCTGGGTAACGGGGGAGAGGGAGGGTTTGGAGTAAGGCCGCTATTTTTTGCTGTGAGGTTACAGAATTGTTACGGGAGCATCTTATTCGAGGTAAAAATGGCAGGGCTTTCAAATAGGATGCACTTTGGGTTGTGTTTTTATCGATTAATCAATCGATTGCTTGAATCAAATGGGTGGTTTGGTTAGGGGTACGCGCTTACAAATGGGTTTTATTCTTTTTAAGAAAAGTTTGAGAGTGTTGCTTTGGCTGATTTTAGGTGGATGGACCTATGCGAAGGCTGAGACAGTAGTAGTGGTCAGTGCAGCAGATCAGAAGATGGCTTTGGTAGAAGATGGGGTGGTTCGAGGTAAGTTTTCCGTTTCTACATCCCGTTTTGGATTGGGCGATAATTATGGGAGTTATGCCACTCCAACGGGGTGGTTAAAGGTGGCAGAAAAGATTGGAGGGGAGGCTAAGGAGGGAGCTGTTTTTAAGGAGAGGCGAGCAACGGGGGAGGTTTTGCCCGTGAATGCTCAGGGGCGGGATCCGATTGTGACTCGGATTCTATGGTTGAAGGGAATGGAGCCACAAAATCAGAATTCTTATCGACGTTGTATATATATTCACGGGACTCCCGAGGAGCGATTGTTGGGGCAGCCTGTAAGCTGGGGGTGCATTCGAATGGCCTCGAAGGATGTGGTGACCCTCTTTGAGCGAATCGGGGTGGGAACGCGGGTGGAGATTTCCGCAAAATCGATTCGGAAGGCGGTTCGCGAGTTAGGGCAGGAGACGCGGTTGGCCTTGGGGAGTCGCCGGGAGGATTGAGGAGGGTTTTCGAACGCGGTTGACGTGAGAGTGGGGTGAGGTTGTTTATGGGGGAGTTCGCGATGAGGTTTCCCCGATTCTTCCGGCCATGGCAGCTCGTGTGGGCATGCTCTTGCGTCCTTGTGTCGCCATGCCAGATGGAGGCCGGGCTGCCTCAAACGGTTGCGAAGAAGGAGACTCTGGCGAAGGTTCCTCCGAAGCCCACTGGGGCCAAGTCAGAAACGCCGGCTCCGTTATGGCCTGAGGTGGCGCGGGTGATGGGGCAGTTGATTGAGCGGTACCACTATTTACAGAGACCGATGGATGAGGGGTTTTCGCGGCGGGTTTTAGAGCGGTACTTGGAGGAGTTGGATCCGTTGCGATTGTATTTTTACCAAGGAGACGTGGAGGAGTTTCGGCAGGAGTACGGAGCGATTGTTGCGATTGAATTGAAGCAAGGGAACGGGCGGATTCTCCGAGTCATTCACACGCGATTTGCGGAGCGCGTGGCAGCGCGCGCGAAGGACATCGAGGAATTATTGGCCGGAGAGTGGGAGTTTAAAGATGCGGAGATGGTGCAGGTTGATCGCGATCGTTCGCCTTGGCCGATGGATGCGACGGACGCGTGGCGTTTGTGGAAGCAGGAGTTGTCCCTTGAGTTGATCGGTGAGATTTTGGACGGGACGGGTTTGAGGGACGCGGTGGCGCGGGCTCGCAAGCGGCATGAGGAGGCTTTTGAGGTTGCGCTGGGTTCGGGAGAGAAGGAGCGGTGGTTGGCCCCTTTGAGTGCTCTTGCGAAGGCTTGTGACGCTCACAGTGAGTATCTGACGCAAGAGGACTTCGAGGACACGGAAAGCGAAATTCGACTTAGCCGGATTGGGATTGGAGTGACTGTAGACAGCGATCCTTCTGGGATTCGGGTGGTTGGGATTCTTCCGGGAGGCCCTGCGCACTCCTCTGGCAAGCTTCGGGTGAACGATCGGATTGTTGCGGTGGCTGAGGGGGAAGGGCCTTTTAAAGAACTTTCCGGGCTTTCGCTTCGGAATGCGATCTCGTTGCTGCGCGGGAAAAAGGGAACGACGGTGAGGATTCAATTTGTGTCTCCGCGCTCGGAAGAAGTTGGGCGGCGGGTAACATTGTCGCTGAAGCGACAGGAGATGCGTTCGGTGGAGGGGGAGGCGTACGGAAAAATTTTAGAGAAACAAACCGAGAGAGGATTGTTTCGGGCGGGTTGGATTTCGGTGCCTGGTTTTTATGGGGATGATGCTGGGAAAAACGGCGCTCACCGCGCGAGCGTGGCGAAGGATGTGGCGACGTTGTTGGCGCGAATGAATCAAGAGCATGTGCAGGGGGTGGTTTTGGATTTCCGAGGGAACTTGGGAGGGCTTTTGGAGGAGGCAATCGAGCTTGGAGGACTATTTTTGGGGAAGGTGCCTATTGCATTGGTGAAGTCTTTTGATGGTCAGGTGGATGTGCTTTCTCCGGTGAGGTTGAATCGAGCGCTTTATGACGGGCCGCTGGTGGTGGTGACCAACCGGCAAAGTGCTTCAGCGAGTGAATTGGTGTCAGGCGCTCTGCAGGATTATCGGCGCGCTATTTTGGTGGGAGGGGACAAGACTTTTGGAAAGGGATCGGTACAGGTTACCTTGCCTTTGCAGGATTACCTGAAGGGATCGAGTCGCCGGCCTGTTGGAGGATTGACGCTGACGGTGGCCAAGTTTTACCGGGTGAATGGTCAAGCCACGCAGTTGATTGGTGTGCATCCGGACATTGTTCTTCCCTCGTCCCTCGATATTCCGAGCGAGGGTGAGAATGCGATGAAGGATCCTCTCGCACATGATGCGATCCAGTCGGCTTCGATGCCGAATGGATCAAAGGTAAGCGCCGACACGATTGCGAGGCTTCAGGAGGCGTCTGCGAAACGGGTCGCTGAAAATTTGGAATTTAGAGCCTTGGCTCAGGAGAGTGAGGGTGTGTCTCGTGAGTGGGAGGAGAACCGGGCCAGCATCTCGTTAATGGTTCGGCGGGAGCAAAATGAAACCATTGCGAGGCGTTACACGGAGCGGGAGGCACGAATGGAAGAGTTGGCGCCCAAAGGGATTTTTTATCGAATGCAGCTCGGGGATTGCCGGCTCAAAAGCCTGAAGGCTTGCGAAAAGGATCCGCTTGCCAGTCTTGATCCGGAGTCCCTTGCCTGGGAGGCGGAGGTTTATCGAGTGTTAGAGGATTTGGCGTTCAGTGCGGGCGGTAAGTGAGTGTTTGGCGTTTCGGCGGATTGCGGTTTTGAGGGTGGAGGAGGTAGAGTTTGGAATGTCCGTTTCGAAGATTATTTCTGTGCAACAGGCGGCCGAGGAAGTGGAGCGTTTGAGAGGTTCGGGGCGGAGGCTTGTTTTTACCAATGGTTGTTTTGATCTGCTGCATGTGGGCCATGTGCGTTATCTGCAGGCCGCTCGTGAGCGAGGAGATGCCTTGTTGGTGGCAGTGAACGGGGATGTGTCGGTCAGGGCATTGAAGGGGCCGAGCAGGCCGATCAACGGCGAGGCCGACCGGGCCGAGGTGCTTGCAGCGCTTGGGTGTGTGGATTACGTGACGTTGTTTTATACGCCGCGCGTCACCGAACTGATTCGCGTAGTCCGCCCTGCGGTGTATGTGAAGGGGGGCGATTACACGGTGGACTCGCTAGATCCAGAGGAGCGTGAGGCTTTACGCGAGGTTGGTTCGCAGGTGGAGATTTTGGCTTTGGTTCCCGGAAAAAGTACGACTGCTGTGATTCACAAACTTGGCGCGAGCGCGTTGTAGTTGGGCGGGATGTTTAGGATGAAAGGTTTTGTTTTATGAGAAAGATTCGGATTGGCGTTTTGGGATCTGGCAAGGGCTCGAATTTTGGAGCGATAGCGGCGGCCATTGACGAAGGGCGACTTGCTGCAGAGGTGTGCGTGGTTATTTCGGACGTTGCGGATGCAGGCATTTTGAAATTAGCGCAAGATCGAGGGATTTTGAGTCATGCGCTTCCGGCTTCACGGTTTCGAACAAAATTGGAGCCTGAGGTTGAGGCGGAGTTAGTTCGGATATTGAGGGAGGCGCAGGTTGAATTTGTGGTTCTTGCGGGTTACATGCGGATGATCAAGGAGCCGCTTTTAGAGGCTTTTTCCGAAAGGATTTTGAATATTCATCCCTCGCTGCTGCCTCAGTTTCCTGGTTTGCATGCGTGGAAGCAGGCGCTGGAGGCGGGGGTTCCTGTGACTGGATGTACAGTGCATTGGGTGGATGCAGGGATGGATACCGGCCGAATTATCGCACAGAGGGAGGTCGCTGTATTTCCGGGGGACACGCCGGAGTCGCTGCACGCGAGAATTCAGGTGGCTGAACACACGCTGTATCCCGAGGTTTTAGCGGGTTTGGCGGCGGAATGACGAGCTGCGCTAGAGGTCTCGCGAAGTTTGGTGCGATGGATGTTCGAGCTCTAGCGACTTTCGGAGCTCGCGCTTTTATAAAGGCGCGAGTTGGCGGGTTTGGATACGTGTTGACGGATCACGTACCAGACAGCGACGGCAATCAGGAGGGTGATGACTTTGGGAAGCCAGGCGTTATTCGTCGGACTCTTCATTGCCGGAAAGGGAGAGTAGTTCTGCGAGACGTTCCTTGAAGGTGGCGGGAGCAAAGTTTCGTTCGATTTCGCCATCGTAGCAGATGGACACCATGCTGTTTTCTTCGCTGACTACGATAATGACGGCATCGGTTTCTTCGCTTAGACCGAGGGCGGCGCGGTGTCTCAGGCCGAGGCTTCGGTCAAGGTCGGTGCGTTGGGTGATTGGGAAAATACAGGCGCCCGCGAGGAGTCGGTTGGATCGGAGGATGAGGCCGCCGTCATGGAGAGGGGTTTTGTCATGGAAGATCGTGACGACGAGTTCAACGCTGAGACGAGAATCGAGGGCCACGCCTCCTTCCGCCGAAGAATCGAGCGGAATATCGCGTTCGATGGCGATGAGAGCCCCGAGTCCGCGGTTGGCCAGTTCGAAGGTGACCTCACCGAGGACCTCGACTGTTTCTTTGTTATGCTCGCCCAGTGTGAAAAGGCGGTTGTTTCCAATCATCACGGCAGCTCGGCGAAGCTCGGGTTGAAAGATGACGACCATCGCAAAGGTGATGAGCGCAGCTGTCTTTCCCAACACCCAATCGAGGACTCGCAAATGGAGGAAGTCTGAAAGCAAGAGGATGCCAAGAGCGCCGAGAGCGAGACCGATCAGGACCCGGATCCCACGAGTTTCACGAAGCCATTTCCAAAGATAAAAAATGATAGCCCACAACAAGGCTATTTCGATGGCGTCACGCCAATGGGAGGTTAGATAATCGAGAGGATTTGAAGGGGTCATGCGGCGCCCTCCAAAATGGCTTCCGTCATCCTGACTGACTGGAAATTTGGTAGAACGTCGTGAACGCGTAGCAAAGAGACCCCTCGTGCTCTGGCGTAACTGCTCAATGCCACCGTTGGCCAGAATCGGTCTTTAATCGCTTCGTTGCCTGTGATTTTACTGAGGAAGCTTTTGCGTGAGACACCGAGCGCGAGAGGGCGATTTGATACCCGCAGTTCTTGTAGGTTTCGCAGTAACTCCAGATTATGGGGGACGGTTTTTCCAAACCCGATGCCGGGATCAAAAACGAGTTGTTCGGGCTGGATCGCGTCTGCGGAGCAGAGTGCGAGGGTTCGACAAAAAAAAGAACGGACCTCGCTGACGACATCTTCATAGCGGGGGGATTGCTGCATGGTCTCTGGAGTTCCTTGCATGTGCATGACGATTGCCCCGGCACCGGTTTGTGCGACGAGAGAGCGCATGGCAGGATCCTGTAAGCCGCCGACATCATTGATGATGGAGGCTCCTGCTTCCAATGCTTTGGCTGCGACCGTGGGTTTTCGAGTGTCGATGGAAATCCATGCGGAGGTCCTCTTCGCGAGGGCCTTGATGACAGGAATGACCCGCTGCAGTTCCTGATCCTCGGAAACGGGCTCTGCGCCGGGACGCGTGGATTCTCCGCCGATGTCCAGAATTAAGGCGCCTTCAGTGGCCATTTGGAGGCCGTGAGAGACTGCGTCGTCGAATTTGGTCCAAGAGCCTCCGTCAGAAAAAGAGTCTGGGGTGAGATTGAGAACGCCCATGAGGGCGGTCTGTGATCTCAGATCCAGAGAAAAGTTTCGGAGGTTCCAAAGCATGGGGGTTGAAAATCGAGCGAGAAATGGGGGCTGGGCGGCATGGCGTTGCCCGAACGTCACGAGGGGTCTATCTGATTAGGGATGCAATCCGCAACCTCTCGGGGGCTTATTCCGAAAAATTCTAATGGAGCGTCTATGAATCCGTATGAAAGCGACCGTCTGCTCAACGAGTATTTGCTGTTTCACTTTGGGGCGGATTCTGAGGTGTTGACGCATGGGGGAGGCCCGCGGGAGGCGCTGGGTTATCCGGAGCGCTGTGTGAGTGAGGGGGTGGATTTAGGGAAGGCGTTTGGCGGGAGGGCGTTGGATTTAGGGTGTGCGGTTGGACGTTCGTCTTTTGAGCTGGCGAGGCACTGTGGAGAGGTGATCGGGATCGATTACTCGCATCGCTTTGTGGAAGCGGCGGAGAGGATTCGGTCTCAGGGCCAGGTTTCGTACTGGCGGCGAGACGAGGGGGATTTACAGACCCCGCTAGTGGCGAGGCTTCCGGAAGGAGTTTTGCCGGATCGGATACGTTTTGAGCAGGGAGATGCGATGAATCTGAGGAGTGATTTAGGGGTTTTTGATGTGGTATTGATGGCTAACCTGATCGATCGGCTTGTGGATCCGCGCAAGTGCCTTTCCGCGCTTTTCGATCTGTTGCGTCCTGGGGGTCAGTTGGTGATCACATCCCCGTACACTTGGATGGAGGAATACACGCCGAGGCAGTCTTGGTTGGGTGGATTTGAGCGGGAAGGAGAGAAGTGTTCGACGCTCGATGGACTGAAGGAGGTGCTGGGCGGAGGCTTTGAGATAGTGAGGACGATCGATTTGCCGTTCCTGATTCGCGAGCACGCGAGGAAGTACCAGTGGAGCGTTGCGGAAGGGTCTATTTGGATTCGCCGCTGATCCTGTTTCTAGTGGGCGATGTTGTTTTCGGTGAATGTCCGAGCCCAACGATCTGCTGCGAGAATGGAGACTAAGTCTGGAGCGGAGTCGACTTGATGGGCCTGCATGGTGGTTTCGACGGTTTTCCAGATGCTGGGAAAGCGACAGCGTCCGGCAAGGAATGCTTCGACCGCGACTTCGTTAGCGGCATTCAGAACGGCGGGAAGGGTTCCCCCGGTGGTGCCTGCCCAGCGAGCCAAATTGAGGGCGGGAAAATCTTCGGCGCGTGGAGCTTCGAATTCTAGTTTGCTCAACTCGGAAAAATTTAGCGGAGGAAGCCGATTTGGGACGCGTTCGGGCCAAGTGACCGCGTATTGAATGGGGAAGCACATGTCCGTAGCGGAAAGCTGGGCTAGGATGGAGCTGTCGACGAATTCGACCATCGAATGAATGATGCTCTGCGGATGGATAACCACATCGACCTGAGGCATCGGTACGTCAAAGAGCCAGCGTGCCTCGATCATTTCCAAGCCCTTATTGAAGAGGGTTGCGGAGTCGATGGAGATTTTTTTGCCCATGTCCCAAGTTGGATGTTTCAGGGCTTCTGCGGGAGTGACATTGAGGAGTTTATCCGCGGGCAGTTTTCGGAAAGGGCCGCCGCTTGCGGTCAAAATGATTCGGGATACGGAGCGGGGATCGCGTCCCTCGAGGCACTGGAAAATGGCATTGTGCTCACTGTCAACCGGGAGGACACGGACGCCCTTTCTACGGGCGGCTTCCATGACAACGGACCCTGCCATGACCAAGATTTCTTTGGAAGCGATGGCGATATCTTTCCCCGCTTCTATTGCAGCGAGAGCGGGTCGCAGTCCGGAGGTTCCAACGATGGCAATGAGGACTAAATCTGCCTCGGGAAGAGTGGCCAGTTCGCAAAGTCCTGCCTCGCCTTCCCAGACTTGAGGGTGTTTTGATCCGAGTTGAAGTCGAGCTTCGGCCGCTGCAGAAGGATTGAAGAGCGTGCAGGCCTTTGGTTTCCAATGACGCACTTGAGAAACAAAGGTGTCCACGCTGCGATCAGCGGCGAGGCCGACCACTTCCATGCGATTGGGGATGTCTTCAGCCACTTTGAGTGCGGACTGACCGATGGAGCCTGTACACCCAAGAATGACGACGCGTCGTCGGCTTCGGGTGTTAGAATGGGTTGGAGTGGGGAGGGGGTGCTGCGAGTGCATTAGGCGCCAAGAGCAATTCTGAGGTAGAAGTAGAGGACCGGCCCGGTGAAGAGAAGGGAATCAATGAGGTCCATGGCTCCGCCGATTCCGGGAATAAAATGGCCGGAATCTTTCGTTCCGGTGGATCTTTTAATTACCGATTCAGCGAGGTCGCCGAGGACGGCGATGATACTGAATCCGAGGCCAAGAATGATGGCTGCAACGGGGGTGATGAGGCTGAGTTGAGTGGGGAAAATGCGAAGTAGCGCAAGGGATCCGAGAAGAGAGAAAAGGAGCGCACCGGCGAATCCCTCCCATGTTTTTTTGGGAGAGACATGCGGGATCATGGGATGCTTTCCGATGAGAGACCCAGTGACGTAGGCACCGCAGTCAGAGAATTTGGTGACGACAGCGAGAAAGAGGACGTAATAGTGGCCAGTGAGTGATCCGTCTGCCGCGCGTGGAGTCAGGTAAAGGAGCTTGGTAGTGAAGGTGGCGAGGAAAGGGATGTAAGCGACGCCGAGTAAGGTGTAGGCGATCGTGGTGATTGGGAGCGGTTGCGCAGATTTTCGGAAAATCTGCCGAACAAAGATCCAGAGGACGCTGAGTGCGAGCGATGCGGATTCGAACTGGACTGATAAATCGCAGCCCCATTGGCGGGAAATGGCGAGAGAGCCGAGGCAGATGAGGGCGCCGAGAAGCATCCCGGTTTTGCGAAAATGCGGCAGTTCTGCGGAGTGGAGCATTCCGTAGAATTCCCAAAGGCTTCGAAGGATAAGGGGGACCAGGAGGATCCAGAAACCGGGTTCGTAGACCCAATTCATGGTGGCCCAACAGAGTCCCCAGAGGATGAGGGTGCTGGAGAATCTGGACAGAAAAACTTTTGAGGCGGGGCCCATGGGATGGATTGGAGGCTTCACAAGGCGTTTGGTGAATGCAAGAACGCTCGGCGGAAGAGCGCTTTGATCTGAAAATAGGTGTGGGTGAATGGCACGGATGACTAATTTGGCTTCCAAGAAATGGGTCCGTGGTGGATTCAACAGGGGTAGCGTTGTTTTGGCTGTCATTTGACTTTCTCTACTCCCGTTTCTCAAGTGAGGTTCGGCGCGCCCATTGGGTATTGACTCCACGGGATGCGAAGACGCCTCCAGACAGACTCTCCAGACCATTTTGAAGATGAAAAAATGTTTCCTCCTAGCCGTTGCCTTGGGTGCGGCCTTTTTAGTGCAGCAAACGAAGGCCGAAACGGTTCTGTTTGAGCAGGATTTCGAGCGAGTTTCAGCCGGCTCAATGCCTAAGGAGTTTCTGGCTCTGGCTGGTGATTTTGCGGTCGTAGTGGAGGATGGAGCTCATTTTCTGCGACTTCCTGGATCGCCCTTGGATACTTTCGGCGCTCTTTTTGGTCCGAGTCATGCCGAATCGAGTCTTGTCGAAGCGCGATTCCAAGGGACGAAACAGGGACGTAAATTTCCGACGTTTGGCCTGAGTTTGCGGGGGGCCGGGGGATATCGGTTGCAGGTGAGTCCGGGGAAAGGGCAGCTTGAGATTTATAAGGGAGACGAGCCTTTAGCTGGGGTGGCATTTGCGTGGGAGAGTGGGAGTTGGACTCGACTCCGATTGGCGGTGAAGAAAGGGACGGCAGGGTGGGTGGCTGAGGGGTGGGCCTGGAAGGATGGAACGACCGCTTCGCCAGAACCTCAGATTCGCTGGGAGGTGGTCGGTGAGCCCAGCGCTGGGCGTGCAGCCATTTGGGGAAGTCCTTTTTCAGGGACCCCGATTTCCTTCGACGATCTGCGCTGGACGGCGCCTTAGTTTTTCGGCGTTGATCGAGGAAGTTCGTGTTTTTTCGCTTTAACTATTCCGTCTGTTTGCCAAACCCAAGATACCCCATGAAAAAAGCCCCCCTGATTTTACTCGCTCTGACCCCATTGTTTTCTGAAGCGGCCGACTGGCCTCAGTACCGCGGAGGTGCTGGAGATGGAGTTTCATCGGAAACGATGCAATGGAACTCCGCCGGTTTAAGAGCGGTTTGGAAGGTGCCTAGTAATACTGGTTTTAGTTCGTTTTCGGTGGGAGGTGGTCGTGCCTTTACTTTGATCACTCAAGAATTGGAGGGCGCTAATCAGGAGGTGGTGGTGGCGCAGGATGCCTCTAACGGGAAGACGCTGTGGAGTGCGCCGTTGAACGTGGCTAATTATGACAAGGGCGGAAACGATGGGGTGAAGGATAAAAACGATCCCTCCAAAAATAACGATGGTGGTGACGGGCCGCGTTCGACTCCAACGATCGTGGGAGACCGGGTTGTGGTGATGTCTTCGCAATTGGCGCTTCGAGCATTTGAAGCGGCCTCTGGGAAGGTTCTGTGGACTCGCGATTTGAAGGCTGAGCACGAGGGGCGCAACATTCAGTGGCAGAATGCTGCATCGCCATTGTTGGAGGGAGGGCTTCTCTTTGTTGCGGGAGGCGGGCCTGGTCAGTCGTTGATGGCGGTGGACCCGCAGAACGGGAATGTGGTTTGGAAGGCGTTTGACGAGAAGATGACACACGCGACTCCAGTTGCCGCGACCATTGGCGGTGAGCGACAGGTGCTATTCTTTTTGCAGTCTGGACTTCTTTCAGTGGAACCGAAAACGGGCAAGGAGTTGTGGCGCTATTCGTTTCCTTACAAGATTTCCACTGCGGCCTCGCCGGTTGTGGGAGGAGACATTGTGTATTGTTCGGCGGGATACGGTGTGGGCGCGGGAGCGGTGCGCGTCAAAAAAGAAGGGGCGACCTGGACTGCGACGGAGATCTACCGCGTTCCTGGGAATACGCCGCTGGCGAACCATTGGAGTACCCCAGTGCTCAAGGACGGCCACCTGTATGGGATGTTCCAATTCAAAGAGTATGGAAAAGGCCCTGTGAAGTGTGTGGAGCTCGCCACGGGTACGGTGAAGTGGACCCAAGAGGGATTCGGTCCAGGGCATGTTATTTTGATGGGGAACGAGGTGGTGGCGCTCTCGGATGCCGGGGACCTAGTCCGCTTTGCAGCGAAGCCAGACGCCTACAAGGAAATCAGCCGTCAGCATGTTCTGTCTGGAAAGTGCTGGACGACTCCAGCGGTTTCCGGCGGAAAACTTTTCCTTCGGAGTACGGTCGAGGCAGCCTGTTTTCAGTAAGCAACAGGTAGATACTTGTCTTCGAAGTTTGTTTAAGCCGGTGTTTTCTCAGGGAGCGCCGGCTTTTGCTTTTCAGGAGTCACTCGGGAGGACGTTGGATTGTCTAGCGCAGGCATCTGCGACTTTTTCAAGCAGTTCAAGAAAGTGATCGGCATCCGGTTGGGGTAGTTCTGCGAGGACGCTGACTTGAAGGTTTTCAGCGATGGATTGAGCGCTTCGAAACGCTTGTTCTCCGTCTTCGGTTAACTTGACGCGTCTGGCGCGTTTATCCGTCTCATGCCTAGGACGTGTGACGAGGCCTGCTGATTCCATCCGACGGACTGTTGCTGCGATTGTATTGGGATCGCTGGCCATTTGCTGGGTGAGTTCGGTTTGGGTGAGGCCCGAGGGGGTTCCTTCCGAAAGCCAGCGTAAGATGGAGAACTGATCTGGAGTGATTCCGAGTGGAGCGATGCGTTGTCTGAATTCTTGATTCAGACTGTACCAAGCACGGCGAAGCAGCGGAGGAAGACGTCGCATCGTCGGCATCGAGCAGTTTAGAGAGATGGATGCGACTGCGATTTTGGATTCGCGTGCTGCAACTGCGGAGGAGGAACTTCGTGATACTCCATAGCCCACTCCCTCATAAAACGGATCCGTGTGGGGCGGATTCGGTAGATAATGAGTGCGGGATTGTTGCTTTGCCCGAGGTAGCGCCGAAGCAGCGGTGTGTTCTTCCAGATGAACTCCAGGAGTTCAGGGTCCGCTAATATTTCCGCAACTCCTGTGATGCGGACTTGGTCGTGGGCCTCGTCCAAGTAACACAGTTCGACCTTTGGGTTATTGGCGATTTGATTCGTTTTGCCATAGCTCCGAAGGTTCGCGACATAGACGATGAACCCGTCTGTGTGAACGGGGGAAACAGGTCGGAGGTGAGGCTGATCGCCATCCGTGGTCGCGAGCATTGGGAACTTTGCACGGTGCATGACTTCCAGAGCCAACTGCGGAACGGCCTCTGGAGAAACGGGAGCAGGGGTTGGAGTTGTCATACCCCTAGAAGGCAGAATCCGGATCCACAGTGCAAGCGGAGGAAATGAGCATCTGCTAAAAAAGAGGCTCTTCCTGCGATCAAGGGCTTTGGAAGCGGGTTGCGACTGAGCGCGTTTGTTAGTTGGTCTTCAGGACCTGAATGAAGGCTTCTTGGGGGATATTTACCCTGCCAATGGCTTTCATCCGCTTTTTGCCTTCCTTCTGTTTTTCGAGAAGTTTGCGCTTACGGGTGATGTCGCCGCCATAGCATTTTGCGGTCACATTCTTTCGCTGAGCGGAAACGCTTTCACGAGCGACGATCTTTCCGCCAATGGCCGCCTGAATGGCGACTTGAAACATCTGCGATGGAATCACTTCCTTCAATTTTGCTGCGAGAATTCTGCCTCTGCTTTCAGCTTTATCGCGGTGAACGATGCTGGAAAATGCGTCGACGGGTTCCCCATTTACCAAGATATCGAGTTTAACCAGTTTTGAAGCGCGATGGTCTGCGTGTTCATAATCCATCGAGCCATAACCTCGGGTGATGGACTTAATCTTGTCGACGAAGTCGACGAGGATCTCATTCAGCGGGATTTCGGTAGTGAGCATCACGCGGCGTGTATCGAGAGATTCGGTGTGTTTGACTTCACCGCGCTTCTCCATGATGAGCTGCATCAGAGCCGAGATGTTTTCATTTGGAATCATCAGAAAACAACGAACCATCGGCTCTCGAATTTCCTCGATGACGCTTGGATCTGGCATGTACTCGGGATTGTCCACTAGGAGGACTTCTCCATTGGTTTTGTGGATTTGGTAAATCACCGACGGATATGTCGCGATGATGTCCATATTGAATTCGCGACGCAGACGTTCTTGGATGATTTCCATGTGGAGGAGTCCGAGAAATCCGCAGCGGAATCCAAACCCCAATGCGACCGAGCTTTCTGCTTGGAAGATGAAAGCGGCATCGTTGAGTTGCAGCTTGCCCATGGCTGTTTTGAGATGCTCGAAGTCGGCTGTGTTGATGGGGTAAATTCCGCTGAACACCATGGGCTGGATTTCTTGAAATCCAGGAAGAGGAGACGCTGCTGGTTGGCGGCCTGCGGTGAGGGTATCGCCTACCTTGACTTCGCCGCTGGCTTTGATGTTTGCAATGACGTACCCGACATCTCCGCATTCCAAAGAGGTTTGGGCAACAAACTTGGGATGGGTGGGGCGAAAGATGCCCACTTCCTTGACTTCGTATTGTTGGTTGGTCGCCATCAGTTTGACGGGATCCCCAGCCTTAATGCTGCCATCAACGACTCGAACGTAAACAACCACGCCGCGATAAGTGTCGAAAGTGGAGTCAAAAACCAGAGCCCGCAAACGGCCTTCGGGATCGCCTTTTGGCGAGGGGATACGCGCGATGACTGCCTCCAAAATTTCCTCAATTCCGATTCCAGCCTTTGCGCTGGCAAGAACAGCCTCGTCGGCAGGAATGGCCAAAATTTCCTCGAGTTGCTTACGAACGCTTGGGAGGTCTGAGTTTGGAAGGTCGATCTTGTTGATGACGGGCACGAGGGTGAGGCCCTGCTTCATTGCAAGATGGACGTTCGCGACCGTTTGCGCTTCGACGCCTTGAGCGGCGTCGACCACGAGGATGGCGCCCTCGCAAGCTGCCAGAGAACGAGAGACTTCATATGCGAAGTCCACGTGACCGGGCGTGTCCATGAGGTTTAACTTATATTGGTGTCCGTCCTTGGCTTTGTAGGTCAGGGCTACTGGGTGGGACTTGATGGTGATGCCTCGTTCGCGCTCCAGATCCATGGCATCGAGCAGTTGCTCTTGGGACTCCCGTTTTTCAACAGTTCCAGTGAACTCTAGCAACCGGTCGGAAAGGGTGGTTTTCCCGTGGTCGATGTGGGCGATAATGCAAAAATTACGGGTGTTGGAGTTCGACATAGCAAGCGGTTGGCAAAAAAAGGGCAGTCAAAGACTATGCGGTCGAGTCGAAACAGGGTCAACCGGACTCGTGGAAATTGGTCGGGTGTCTTGAGGGCTCTTCTTGGTTTACGGAGTGATTGGACTCCCCACGGGGGAAGCGCTAGACACTTCTTTCATGTCAGGCGCGATTGCAGCTGAAGATGTTTTGGTGGAGAAGGTCCTCGCTGGGGAGCGAGTGTCCGAGCAGGAAGCGTTGGAGCTTTACCGTCTTCCGTTGAACGAGTTGGGAGCGCTTGCGAATTACCGTAGGAATTTGGCGAAGCGCGAGGCATACGGTGGACGGGGCGAGCGGGTGGTGACGTATATTGTGGATCGGAACGTGAATTACACGAACGTCTGCAACGTATACTGCAAGTTTTGTGCGTTTTATCGGACAGAGAAGGATTCCGATCATTACGTTCTAAGCCTCAGTGAGTTGGAGGAGAAACTTTCTGAACTCGCCTCGATTGGCGGGGTTCAGGTGTTGTTGCAGGGGGGGCATCACCCCAAGCTTGGGCTGGATCATTATCTTGAGATGCTTGGGTTTATTCGGGAGCGCTTTCCTCAAATTAATGTTCATGGGTTTTCGCCTCCGGAGTTTCATCACTTTTCAAAGGTCTTTGGGCTTCCAGTGAGGGAGGTGTTGCAACGGTTTAAGGAAGCGGGTTTGGGGTCAATTCCAGGAGGGGGAGGCGAGATTTTGGTGGATAGGGTCAGAGCCCGAATATCGCCGCTCAAGGCGAACAGCGACGAGTGGTTGGGAGTGATGGAAGAGGCTCACGGGTTGGGGTTGCGTTCCAGCGCGACGATGATGTTTGGGCATGTTGAGACTTTGCCGGAGCGCCTGGAGCATTTGGGACGGTTGCGTGAGTTACAGGATCGCACTGGGGGATTTACGGCGTTCATCTGCTGGACCTTTCAGCCTGAGAATACCGTGCTGAAAGCTCAAACGGTTGGTTCTACCGAGTATCTGCGCATGCAGGCTCTTTCGCGTATTTTCTTGGATAATATAGAGAATATTCAGAGCAGTTGGGTGACGCAGGGCCCCAAGATTGGACAACTTGCCCTGCAGTACGGCGCCAATGATTTCGGTTCGGTGATGATGGAGGAGAATGTGGTATCTAAGGCGGGAACAAGTTTTAGACTCCAAGCTCAGGAGATAGAGCGGTTGATTAGTGAAGCCGGTTACGAACCGGAGCGCCGAGACACTTGGTATCGCTTGGTATTGCCTCAGAATTAGTCGAGTTCTTTGGAGTTACTCGGTTTGCTGCGTTCTATCTTTCTTGACGCTCTCAGGGGGTGTCTCTCTGATACGGGTGGTTGTGCTCCGTATCTTATCTATGGGGGCGATCTCCTTACATTCATGAAATCTAGTGCCCTCACCCCTTTTGTTTGCGTTGCATCGGCTATCAGCTTGGTTCCGAGCCTAACTTTTGCCCAAGGAAAGGTACTTACGGTTGCTGAAATCCAAGTTCAGTATGCAGGACCGGCTACAATCACCAAAGAGCGTCTGATTGCCAATATGCGGACGCGGGTTGGGCAGCCCTACTCGGATCAAATCATCGAGGAGGATATTCGGAACCTCTACGCAACGGGTAACGTGGTGAATGTTCGAATTTTCGGTGAACCAGTCGGGAACGATTCGGTTCGGGTGATCGTCGTTTTGCAAGCGAAGTCCAAGGTGACTGCCGTCGAACTGGAGGGGGTGAAGGAATATAAGGCGAGCCGACTGCGCGAGAAAATCTCAACAAAGCCGGGAGATCCGGCGAGCGAGGCGGCCTTCGAGGCGGATCGTCAGGCTATATTGGAATATTATCGTTCCAAGGGGTTTACGGATGTAGATGTCCGTGTGAAGGTCGACTCCAATGATCGCTTGGGGACCACGCGTGTGAAGTATTTGGTGCAAGAGGGTGGCAAGAGTGCGATCCGATCCATTGGTTTCCAGGGAAACAGCCAGATTCCTTCCAAGGAGTTACAGGCAGTCGTGAAAACTCGGAAATATGTTCCGGTCTGGAGTGCTTTGGTGAAGACGGGAAGGGTCTCGAGCGAAAAACTTTCTGACGATGTGGCGGCACTGCGCGATTATTACCACAATAAGGGGTTTTCGGACGTGCAGATTAGCGAGCCTGCGGTGAACAATGTGGGAGGCAAGGTTGAGGTGGTTTATTCGATTCGCGAGGGCCAACAGTACAAAGTGGGGAAGGTTTCCTACGAAGGTGCTCGGTTGTTCACTCAGGATAAAATTGAGAGTGTGACCAAGGTTCGTTCGGGAGCAGTTTTTTCTCCAGCGGCGGTACAGGCTGATATCAAGGCTCTTCAGGATCTATACGGAGCCAAGGGATATGTTGATTTTCAAGCCGGAGTGAAGAGTTCTTCTGGGGGAGGTAATATCACCAACCTGAGCTTCAGAATGGAGGAAGGGTCGCAGGCGTATGTGGGTCGAGTAAATATCACGGGAAATACGAGGACGAAGGACAAGGTGGTGCGACGTGAGTTGGCCTTGGCTCCTGGAGACAGTTTCAACACGGTGCGGATGGAGGCCAGCAAGCAGCGGTTGAATAACCTGAACTATTTTTCAAAGGTGGATGTGTATCCCACTGACTCCGGTTTGGGGGACTCGCGTGACTTGAATGTGGTGCTGGAGGAAAAGCGGACCGGTTCCCTGAACTTTGGGGCGGGGTTCTCGTCGATTGATAGTCTTCTTGGTTTTGTGGAGGTGACGCAGAGCAATTTCGACATCGCACATTGGCCGAACTTTACGGGAGGAGGTCAGAAATTTCGCACGCGCATCCAGTATGGAGCGAAGCGTAAGGACATGAGTCTTTCGTTGACGGAGCCGTATTTCATGGATCAGAAGCTGTCCCTCGGAGGGGAAGCTTTTTTTCATGACGCTTCTTACGTTTCCGATGTGTATTCTGAGCGGCGGATAGGGTTTGAATTAGTGGCGCGGAAGCCTCTCACGGAATTCGCGTTTGGTCGGTTGGGGTATCGGGTGGAGCAGATTGGAATCCACGGAATCGATGCGGGAGCATCCACTTTCATTAAAAGTCAGGAGGGAGATCGGGTGAAAAGCCAGGTTTTCACTGGGGTCACTTATGACACTCGGGACTCCTTATTTCTCACCAGAAAGGGAGAGCGTGTGGATGTCTCGACCTTTGTTGCGGGGGGACCTTTGAGCGGTGATATCCAAACTTTCGGATGGAATGCGGAAGGGGCAAAGTACTTCAAGTTTGCTTGGGATACCATTCTGACTGTGAACGGCCAGGTGGCCGTTGTGGATAGTTGGGGAGGGGATTCGGATGTGCCGATCTACGATCGGCTTTACCTGGGCGGATCGAATGATTTGCGAGGCTTTCGGTTTCGTCACGTAGGAGGCACTGGCAAGGTGAGGGATGATAAGAATGAGCCGATTGGCGGGAAGTCGCTCGCACGAGTCACCTTGGAATATACGATGCCGGTCATGGACAAGGTGCGTTTTGCGACGTTCTACGACACTGGTTTTGTGAACGAGAAGGCTTATGATTTCACCACGTCGGGGTACAATTCCGACTTTGGATTTGGGCTTCGCTTGGATCTTCCCATTGGCCCAGTCCGTATTGACTACGGGATTCCGATTCGCCAAACACCGGGGGACACTGGGCACGGCAGATTTAACTTCAACATGGGCTACCAGTTCTAGTTCCGCAGCGCTCAGACAATTTAAGTTTCTCTTCCCAACTCCCCCCAAAACAACATGAAGTCCTCCTTTTTAATTCCCGTCATCTGCCTATCCGTAGTCCTTAGTTCGGTCGTTTCGAGTTCTGCAGATGAATTAAAAATAGCGACCGTGGATATGCAGGGTATCCTCACGCAGTTCGAAAAGACGAAGGAGGCTGACGCGCGGATTAATGAATCACGGACGCAAGCAGTGAAGGAGTTGGAGCAACGAATCTCGTTTTTCTCTCAAGCCGAGTCTGATGCGAAAGCTTTGAAGGCTGAGATCGAGGGCGACAAGTTGTCGGAGTCGGAGAAGGCTGAGAAGTTGCAGATCTTTAATGGAAAACTGGGAGAACTTCAAAGCCTTCAAAACGAGGTGCAGAGTTTTCAGCAGACTCGCGAGAAGCACTTGTCGGAAAAGGTGCTGATTGAGCGCAGCCGACTGTTGGAACAGATCAACAAGGTAATTGCGATCCGAGCAGACAAGTACGATTTGATCTTAAACAAATCCGCTACTGCTTCTTCTGGGATCGAAGAGATTTTATTTGTGGCGGATTCCGTCGATCTAACTCCAGAAATTCTGGCTGAGCTCAACGGATCCCAAGGGAAGAAGTAGTTTTTTGATTAGCTGAGAGAAAAGCACCTGTGGACACTGGCATTCCTCTTCGCGATTTGGCTGCACTCGTTGGGGGAGAATTGGGAGATGCGGTTGGAGAGTTGCGCGTTCAAGGAGTGGCGGCGATCGCAGAGGCTGGGCCGGCGGATATCACGTTTTTAGGGAATCCAAAGTATTTGAGCGCGCTGCGCAGTAGCCGCGCCGGTGCTGTATTGGTTCCCCTCAGTTTCACCGAGTCCGTGCCGCCCGCACTGATTCGAGTTGAGAATCCTTCTGTGGCTTTCGCAAAGCTGGTGGAAAGATTTGCTCCGAAGCCGGTGGCATTTGAGCCCGGAGTACACCCGAGTGCGGTGATTGGAAAAGGCGTCGAGTTGGGGGAAGGAGTGAGTATCCAAGCGCAGGCAGTGATTGAGGATGGGGCACGAATAGGAGCGAGAACGGTGGTTGGGGCTCTTTCGTATGTGGGGCGAGATGTCCTAATTGGAGAGGATTGTTTACTCCACTCGCGCGTGACCGTTGCAGATCGGTGTAGTTTAGCAAATCGAGTGATTTTGCATTCGGGAGTGGTGATTGGCAGTGACGGGTTCGGATTCGAGTTGTCCGGTGGTAAGCACGTTAAAATTCCTCAGGTTGGAATTGTTCAAGTGGATGATGATGTGGAGGTCGGTTCAAATACGACGGTGGACCGTGCGCGATTTGGGAGGACTTGGATTCAGGAGGGAACGAAGATTGATAATCTGGTTCAGATTGCGCACAACGTGGTGATCGGACGTCACTGTTTGATTGTTGCGCAGGTTGGAATTTCTGGGAGCACCCGGTTGGGGGATTACGTCACTTTAGCAGGGCAAGTGGGAGTGGTCGGTCACATTGAGATTGGAGACCACGCGGTGGTTGGCGCGCAGTCGGGCATTTCGAAGAGCGTTCCAGGAAAAGAGTTTTACATGGGAACGCCTGCTGTGCCGGCCGGGGTTTATCGCGAACAAGTCGCTTTGATTCGACGTCTTTCGAAACTAACCGAGCGGGTGCAGGCGTTGGAGAAATTGCGAAAAGACGCTTAAGGTTTTTGTCTTTCGTTGTTGAAAGAAAGAGAGGGTAGCAAAGGTTGCTGCGGTTTCTTTAGCGGCTACTCCACGTTGTTGAGCGCAGGAATTCGGTAGCTGCGTTGAAGCGAAGGCGCAATTTCCGTGGCGGCTTTTGCGTCGATAAAGAGCTTAAAGGGTTCGCTTGCGAGTTCGATGATGTGATCCTCGCCTTGGAGTGCTGATAGCGCCTTAGGCATGTCCGCTAGGCTTTTTAGAGGCACTCCATTGATGGAGCGGACGACCTGATAGCGCACGCCTTCGTATCCAATGGTGACTTGAGAGGGGAGAACGCGGCCAATAAACACGACTCGTTCGCGTTTGTCGTTTTCCATCTCGGATTGGGTTCGGTCGATATTGAGTAATTCCATGGGGGCCTTGTGAACCCAGTCACTTCCGAATTCCTTGAGGTAGGTGCGAGAGAGTTCCTGAAAAACAAGACCGCCCAAAACATGGTACCGCGGGGCTTTGTCGAAAACGTAGGGTTCGCTCAGAAACTGCTCCGGATGGCGGCGGGCAATAGTCACCTTGCGTTCCTCTGCTTTCCCGTTTCTTACGATTTTTACTGGGAGTGAATCGCGCTCGAAATGGCGAGTACAGACCAGATGGGCGAATGAAATTCTTCCGTAATCTGGATCCAGATAGTTCCCATTTGAATCGAGAGGATTTCCATCGATCTCGAGCAGGATGTCTCCTTTTTCAATGCCAGCATCCGCTGCGGGACCCTTTGGTAAAGTTTGTGTGACCAGTACGCCTCCCTTGTGCTGATCGAGTTTGAGGTATTGGCGAAGCTGGGGATCTTTTGTTGGACCAAAGGCGAGTCCGAGCCGGGGGAATCCTTCATAGGGTCGTTTTAAGGAGTCTCGGAGAAAGTGTTCAATGACTGGAGATGGAATAACGTCCAGAAGATTGGTCGCAGAGTCATATCGAAGGAGCATGCCTGCAAGTTTTCCGTCTTTGACGACTGGAAGAGTTGCTGATCCGTCGCGCATTTGGAGCGGCACGCTGACTCGGTAAACGAGAAATGAGGACTCATCGATGGGATAACGACTCACTTCGGCCGTTGTCATTTGGCCAGTCGAAGCCATGCGGTTTCCATTGGCTTCTAACTGCCAAACGGAGAGTGAGTCGCCGACCTTCGCGCGGACCAAAGGGAGGCCGCTACAGCCCTCCAAAACGCTGCCAGTCTCCGGCTTCAGAAGGGCTAGATTAGCTTCATAGTCGACGGACTCGACGGTGGCTGCCTGCTTGAGTTCACCATTTGGAGTCTCTAGTTCGACATACGTTGCATTTGCAACGCACTCAGCCGTGACGAGCACGCGTTTTCCTTCGAGAACTGCGCCTAAAGCATGTTTTGAAGCGGGCGCTCTTTTCGACCACGGCCTCGAAAAATCGTAGGCTTGAGAAGTTACATTCACCCGCACGACGTTGGAGGCTTTGAGATTCTCTGCTGAGATTACGGTCTTCGGTGCGAGGTCCACAGCGGTTTTCTTTGCGTCAACGAGCTCCTCAGCCGCGAAAGCAGATGTGATGCAGGCAGAAACGAAAGTAAGAGGCAGGAGAAGGTGGAGAGGATTGGCGTGCATGGACGGAGTTATTTAGCTGTTTCCTCGAGCAACTGTTCTTGGAGGACACCGTATCTGTTTTTAATCCGCTCTCTAGCGGCCTCGACCGCAGAGCGCTCCAAAACGAGCGGCCGGCCGTCCCCTAGGAATCGGATTACGTAAAAGTCAGCGACCTTCGAGAAGGCATCTGCGACGTCTCGCAAAGTCCGGATCGGTTTTTGGTTAATCTCCTCGACGATGCCTTCGCGAAAACCGTCCAAATACGTATTCAGCGGATCAGGGAGAATGCTGGTAAGAATCACAATTTCTGGATGCTTTTCAAAGACCTCTTTCGAAACGAAGGTTTCGAATAGGTAGCCGATCCGCGGATTTTGAAATTGGATGGCGCTGAGTAGATTTCTGGAAAGAGGTTGGAAAAGCAGCCCGCCAAAAAGCACGTATCGTGGTAAAGTGTCGAACTCGTTTGATTGCATGGTGAATGGCCATGCGCGGTCCAGATGGATGTCGACCTCGATGGATTGTCGGTTTCGTAAAATACCGAGTTTGACATGGTCGCCGCGGAATTTTCGTTCCACCACTTCCGTCATCATGATTCGATCCCCGTCGATTTCGACGGTGCCGTCGCTTGCGACGGGCAATTGGTCCACCGTCAGGATAACGTCGCTCGGTTGAACACGTCCGTAGCTCACTCCTGCTTTTGAAACTTGGGAGACATAAATTCCGCGGTCGTCATCGGGAAGGCCGAGTGCCTTGCGCATGGCGGGATTGAGGGTGTTGAACGTGGAGATGGCGAGGTCAACGTAGCGATCGTAAACCCCGTCTTGGATATCCTTAAGAAAGCGGCTGACTACCGGCGTTGGAATCATGTAGCCCACATTTTGAGCGACATCGCCGCTGAAACCCTGAAAGGCCACTCCGACGACTTTGCCGTTTTGCAAAACGGGTCCACCGCTATTTCCAGGATTGATAGCGGCATCGATTTGGATGCTAAGATGCGAGTCGACCCAGGAGTGTGCATAAGGACGGAAATCGATCCGAGAAACGATGCCACGCGTGACCGAGAGGCGGTCACCTCCGATCGGATATCCATAGACAGAAACCTCGCTTTCGATTTCCGGAATGCCTCCAATTTCTAAGGGGATGGTGCCATTGAAAAAGGTGGAGTCCTTCAGTTTCAAGATTGCGAGATCACAGTCGTGAGCGATGAATTCGACTTCAGCGATGTACTTTTTTGGATCGTTCTCTTTTTCAACCGTCAGAAAGCGGGCATTGGAGACGACGTGAGCGTTTGTGAGGAGGCGCTCCTTTCCAACGACCCATCCTGTTCCAGATCCCCCGCCGGTGAATCCGGAGAGCCAGGGTTGTCGGTAATTTGGTTCCTGAGAGGTGTTGGTAATTCTGGCGAGGCTTTTTCGGATGAAGGGCCTG
>CANFNA010000008.1 GCA_947448395.1 Chthoniobacteraceae bacterium | reverse complement strand
TTCGGATGCTTCCATTTTTCGCCATGTCCGGATGCTCTATTGAGGCCCAGTACAACTCTGCCGGCCCCTGCGCGGAGGTTCGCATTTTCCAGCGAATCACCAGAGGCCCCTCCGTCGGCGGAATTGGGATTCGTACATTGGCATCGTCGCCCGTCCCCTCGATCTGGAGCACTCCATTGGAAACCTCAACCCGACTTTGATTCAGCACGGGCCATTTTTCAGAAGGCTTTTTAAATGACCAAGAGACCAGAATCTGTTCGTCCAAACTCGCTGGAAAGTCGTTCGTTAGCGGAGTTCTTGCGGTCGCTCCCGCACAAAAACCCAGTAGCAGCAGCACACAAAGAATTGGGCGGATCATGGAAAGGCTTTGGAATATTAAATTGGCGCATTCAAAGCGGCAACACTCGACGGAATCCGCCGCGCCCTGAAATCGCACACAAAAACCGTGCTCCATTTCACAGCTCGTCTATCGCATCTGGACCGCACGACAAATCTGGAAGCTCCCCTCACGGAACACGCACATCGAAGCAAAACAGGAGTTCCTGATCTCGCAGGAAAAGCTTGCCATCACTAACCACCGGATGGGTCCAGATCCTGCCGTCAGGCTTGCGCTGGGCTGTTTGCGGATCGAGCTTGAAACGACCATGCTCTTTCCATCCCTCAGACGATGCGTCGATAAGCACCACGGTCCCTTCTTTCTCCTCGAGAAGATAAAGCATTCCATCGGCGCAATGAATGGCTCCTTTTCCGAGGGTTTTATTCGCCCATTTCACGTCGCCGGTTTTCCAGTCCTGACACGTCCAACCGCCCTTGTCTGAATACCCGTAAAGATATCCATCCACGAGAATGACTCCTCCATGGTGATTCACCATATTTGTGTTTGTCCAAACGTCCTCCGCTTCATTGCTAGTCCCCACGCGCACCTGCTTGCACCCCACACCATAACCGCTGGCAATAAAGACCTCATTCCCGTGCACGATCGGAGTTGGAATCACTGCGGTTCGCCCAGTCCAAGGTGAGAGCCACAGCTTGCGCCCCGTCTGCGCATCCACCCCGCCCACATGCTGCATCGTTAGAGCGACGTACTGGCGCCTTCCATGGATATCAGCAGCAACAATCGAACCGTACTGAGCTGGGTCCGTCCATTCCGTCGATTGCCACAGCTTTTCACCAGTGTCTTTGTTCAGTGCGAGCATGGTTCCCTGCGCCCCTCCCGGGGTAACCAACACACGATTTTCATCTACCAAAATACTTTCGGTGTAACCCCAGCCCGGAGGCTTGCCTCCGAAACTTTTTAAATCGGCCGTCCACACACTTTTACCATCTGCAATTTTCGCGCAAAGCACGTGCCCTTGAGCGCTCAACGCATAAACTCGATCCCCGTTTACGCACGGAGTTCCGCGGGGGCCATCTCCCCACTTATTCGTAAAAATAGGACCTACGGGGGTGCTCCACTTCAACTCTCCCGAGTTGGCATCAAAGGCCATCAAATCCTCCGAATCACCGTGCAACCCCATCGTGTACAGAACGCCACCAACGACCGAATAGCCGGCATAGCCCAACCCAGCTTTTTCACTCGTCCATTTTTTCTTTGGCCCCGAGGGAGGCCACTGTTTTAGAAGTCCTGATTCTGTTGAAATATCATTGCGCTGTGAGCCTCGAAAGCACGGCCAGTCGAGGGCCAATACTGAAAGCGACGAGACACCAAGAAGGGTTAGAACGGAGGCGAGAAATAGGGGGGATAACCTCATGGCTACTCTCTTAGAGAAAGTGAGTCGTGCCTCAAAGACCAAACTCCAATCGCGTCGTGCTTGCCCAGAATCCATCGAAGGCCTCTCTACGACTTTGGAACTGACCCATAGTCACTTCCTCCCGTCTCTCTTCGTCCAAACCAAATACATGAGAAATTATATGTCATGCTCAATACTCTCGGTTGCTCCTTAAACGAGTATCCTCTAAACCGAGGCAGAACGATCCCTCTCGGTCCTCTGTTGCCAACCGGTCGAGAACTCCCAGAACCCACAGTCCCTCCGCATCCTTTTTCGACGCGGCTTAAAACGCCTCCTTTATGAGAACAAAACTCCTGCTGCTTTGGATTGCTCTGCCCCTCACCCCATTCCAAGCCGGAATCGCAGCCGAAACGGCTCCATCACTTCGTCCAAATGTATTGGTCCTTTTCGCAGATGACCAACGTGCAGATACGATCGGCGCACTTGGCAATCCGCTCATCCAAACGCCGAACATCGATCGGATTGTCAAAAGGGGGGTTTCCTTCAACCGCGCCCACATGCAAGGCTCCCTCCTCGGGGGTGCAACATGCATTCCTTCACGCGCCATGTTGCTCTCGGGACAAAGCCTCTTTCGGATTGATGAAAGACTTCTTACTTCCGACACGTGGCCGGAGGCCTTTGCCAGATCAGGTTACAAAACGTTTGTGAGCGGAAAATGGCATAATGGAAATGCGTCGCTCATTCGGATGTTTCAAACTGCTCGCAGCATGTTTTTGGGCGGAATGGCGGATCCCATGCATGCGAAACTGAGCACTGTCCAAGATGGAAAGCTACTTCCCGCAACAGCTTCTCCAAAGCATGCTTGTGAAGTATTTGCTGACGAGACCATCCGCTTTCTAAAGGAGCATCAATCTGGACCCTTTTTCGCTTACGTCCCGTTTGATGCACCTCATGACCCTCACGTGGTTCCGGATGATTTTCCCATTCGCTACGACGCCTCCAAAATCCCACTGCCTCCGAACTTTTTACCACAACACCCTTTCGACCACGGGGACATGGTAGTTCGTGACGAAAAACTCCTCCCATGGCCGCGAACCGAGGACGCGATTAAATCGATGCTGGCCGATTATTATCGCTACATCTCATACCTTGATGCGCAGGTCGGAAAGATTCTAGACGCCTTGGAAGCTTCTCCACATGCAAAGAACACGATTGTGGTTTACGCGGCTGACAGCGGTGTGGCGCGGGGGAGTCACGGGTTAATCGGAAAGCAAAACCTTTACGAATTCGATTCCGTCCTCGTGCCACTCATTGTGAGCGGCCCTGGAATTGTGCAGGACAAGCGTACAAACGCTCAATGTTACCTATTCGACGTGCTTCCGACCCTCGGAAAACGCTGCGGCGTAGAAGCCCCCAAAGAAAGTCAGGGAATCGATCTCGGAGATGTGTTGCAGGATCCTGATAAGGCCGGCAGATCGACAATGGTTTATGCTTATCAAAAGTTTCAGCGAGCGGTTTCAGATGGCCGCTGGAAATTGATTCGCTACCCCGAAATCGGAAAGGTGCAGCTCTTTGATCTTCAGCAGGACCCCCATGAAACCCACGACCTTTCCGATGAACCGTCCCAAGCGCCAAAAGTGAATGCCTTAACAGCGCTCTTGAAACAGGAATTGAAGTCTGCTGGAGATACCCTCGATCTAGAGGTGCCACATCCAAAGCAGGCTGCTTGGACGCCACCTGTGCAGACCCCTGATTCCGCGGAGAAAAAGCCAAGGCGCTAGCGGGAAAATCTAACGCAAAACGACTCAGCACCCCGCAGAGTTCTCCGTCCTAATACGAGGCTTTACGGAGCTGCATTTGCCTGAAAATCCTCGAGACTGACAAACTCAAGAGCGCCCACGTGAGTCGCCTCCAAGCAGACAGGTGGAGCCACTCCAGCATCCAGCGCTTCGACCCAGCGGGTCACGCAGACACACCAACGATCCCCCGGGTTTAGTCCTGGAAACGCAACCTCTGGAATGGCTGTAGAAAGGTCATTCCCTCGACTGCGCGTGAAAGCTAAAAACTCCTCAGTCATCACTGCACAGACCGTGTGAAGGCCGTGATCGCCAGGGCCTGTATGACAAAATCCATCCCTGTAAAAACCAGTGACTGGATCGGAACAACAGCTTTGCAAGGGAGTACCAAGAATATTGGAAGCCATGAGAGAAATGCGGGGATTGGAACAGATTGAATCGGAGAGAGAAGGATCAATATTCCTCTATGTGCCACAAAACGTTTGGTACGGGGGATTAGCCGCAGGGGCCGGCTGCAAAAAATCATGAGGGAAAGCGGCGGCGTAATCGTAAGGCCGCTTCAAGCAAGAAAGCATCCGGTTAAATCCCTCCTGGTCATTGTGCAGCACCATCCCTTCCAAAATACCTTCCACAATATGATTCCGAGGAATCAGCACAGGGTTAGCCGCACGCATCCTGCGCACTACTTCGCCGCTGGATGCGGCCTGTCTGGCCAAACGCGCCTTCCAACAATCATGCCAAAGGATGAACGCAGGATCAGGGTCCAGAGCAGAAGCTAGAGCGTCTTCACAGGAAAGAGACGCAAAGCAGTTGGTGTAATCGCGACCACTCGTTTGCAACCATTCGAGAAGCATCTCGATAATAGACTGATCTTCTGGATCCTCAGTCAAAAGGCCAAGCTTTGCGCGAAATCCACTCAGCCAACAGCTCTGAAAGTGACTTAAAAAGCCGCCCAGAACGTCATTCGCCGAATCAATGGCATCGGATTCCTGGTCATGCAGGAGCGGTAAAAGGGCCTCCGCAAGACGGGCGAGATTCCACTGAGTGATCGCAGCTTGTCGCCCAAAAGCATACCGCCCTCCACGATCAATCGAGCTAAAGACCGTTTTGGGATCGTAACGATCGATAAACGCGCAAGGTCCATAGTCAATCGTCTCGCCGGAGAGAGTCACATTATCGGTATTCAAAACGCCATGCACAAAACCAACCTGCATCCACTGAGCGACAAGCGCTACCTGTCTTTCGCCGACAACTCTCAGGAGTTCCAACGCTGGATATTCTGAATCCATCCGGTCTGGGTAATGCCGCTGAAGCGTGTAATCCACGAGCGCCTGCAAGGCCACTGGATCGCGCTGCGCGGCAGCCCATTCAAAAGTACCGATCCGGATGTGACTGGCAGCAACCCTCGTTAAAATCGCTCCCGGCTGAGGTTCTTGCCGCTGGATCCACTCCCCTGTGCTTACCACAGCAAGACTTCGGGTAGTCGGAATCCCAAGCGCATGCATGGCCTCACTAATCACGTACTCACGAAGCATCGGCGCCATGGCCGCACGGCCATCCCCTCCCCTTGAAAATGGGGTGCGACCAGACCCCTTCAGCTGAATATCGACACGCTGGCCCGCCGGAGTGATTTGCTCTCCCAGCAACAGAGCGCGACCATCTCCGAGGGTTGTAAAGTTCCCAAACTGATGCCCTGCGTATGCCTGCGCGAGAGGCACGGAACCTTTAGCAAGCGCATTGCCGGCAAAGATCGCAACACTCTCGGCTAATTCGAGGGCATCAGCGTCCAGTCCAAGGTCCTCGGCCAGTGCGCGATTCAGAAAAATCAACTTGGGCTCCGCTACCGGCGATAGTTTCCAAGTTTTGTAGAAAAGCTCAGGCAATGCGGAGTACGAATGCTCCAAACGCCACCCAGCGTTAGAACATCCTTCGGAAGACAAGAGGGGTGGAGCCATCGAACAAGATTAAAGGCATTTGCTCCCGAAGCAAACGAGGCAATCAGGCAAAGGCAAATCCCCCAGCCTCGCCAGAGCAGGTCATCGCCCCCCCAAAGGCCAACTCAAAATGCGCCTCTTAGACACTCGAAAACTGCAGCTTCACACGCCCGGTCCAGTAAACCCCGAACTCCCTAAAATCAGCGATCCATTCACCACGTGAGAGCCACTCTTCGAGATATCCAAAGTCCCAACCAAACTGATTATTTAAACGCGCACTTTGCATTTCTGTGAAAAGCCTCAGCAGCTCCGACTCGATTGTCTCGGTGGGCAATTGAAGAGACTTCGATGCAAGTAACTGGAGCAATGTGCATACCGCTTGCTGCTGCGCATTGTTTTCCAAAGACTTTGCAGCGGTTGAAACCTTTAGGGCTCTTTTCACGTCACCCTCGCACAATAAAAGCTCCGCGAGGCTCGCCGTCACATTAAGATCCCTGGGGGTAAGCTTCGCAGCCTCCGTATAATCTTGGATCGCCTCGGCGCGTCTACCCAACCGAGCATAAACAAATCCGCGACCACCCAACGCGCGCACGTTGGCCAAATCCAACTCTAGCGCCTTCGTGTAGTCCCAGAGGCTCTCTTCATAAAAGCCAAGACTCTTCAAAAAGTCTGCTCGCGCCAAATACACCCCGTAAATTTGAGGCCCTAAACCTATCGCTCTGTTAAAGTCGCTGAAAGCTGCCTCCTTTTTTTGAAGCATCGCAAAAGAGCCGCCCCTCGCCGCAAACCAAATCGGGTCGATTGAATCCGGGAAAAGTGAAATCAATTTTGTCATCTCCTCGGCCGCCAACCCGTACTCGCCCAGTCCGTGAAATGCGCCGGCGCGCGCGAACAAACTTCCTCTGCTTTCCCCATGAAGCTCCACCGCCTTGTTGGCATCCACCAACGCCTCGTCATAACGTCCCATTTCAATAAGATATTGCGCCCTCTTCACGTAATGAGCCGGATTCCCAGGCTCAAGACGGATGCTCTTGGCAATCTCTCGTAAAACAGGCTCCTCTAGCACGCTCGGTAAATACGAGGGCCTCCTTTCCGGCGTATCATCGAGACGTTGGTAATTCACAACCCCAACACCCACAAAGAGGATCTTCCATAAGGTCAGCATTACTTTCATCATAGAGTTGGAGCTAAATTCGGTCGCTTCATTCGGATCGGTTCGGTTCTTGTCTTTCGAGTGATTCACAAACGAATGACCTGCGTGGCCGGTCCCATCAACCAACCAATCGCGTAAGACACCAACTTGAAGGCAACAATAATGGCCATCACCTTGGCCAGAATGGTGGACCCAAAGAACCCGCTAATAGGCTCAGCAATCAGCCAGATCAGCGCTAAAAAACCGAGTGCTGCTAGAAGAAGAAATGTAAACATAAGCGACATCCCCTCATTCGATTCTTTCTCGAAAATCTCTCTTCCCCAGAGGCTTTTTTCTCATCCAACTATTCTTTTTGAAGGGTGTCCTTTCAGACAAATCACAACCGTATGCCCCGCTGGAAAGATATTACCGTCCTAAACGATCGCTTTCATTTATCGTCCAAAGCGCTGGTTTAAAGGCGCTTGATCGCCAAAACCAAACGTCTTTATTAGACCTTGGATGCAGCAGCCTGCACGTATACCATGTGGAAGTGCCCCACCCCGGCGAGTCTCTAGATGGTTATCGTCTCCTCCGCGCTATCGGAGCAGGAGGATTTGGCGAGGTTTGGCTATGCCAGAGTGAAGCGCTCTCCGACTTTAGAGCGCTCAAATTTTTACCCTCCGAACGGGCGGGCTTTTTAGAACAAGAATTCGACGCCCTCTGCCGTTACCGCGCTGCAGCCGCGAAATTGCGCTCTCCCTCTCTCATGCCAATCGAGCATGTGAATCGACGCCCAGACGGATTATATTATGTGATGCCCCTTGCGGATGACTGTTTTGGAAGGCTCCCCGACAGTAAGGATTGGAAGCCGAGGACCATGGGTGCTGTCATTGAAGCGAAGCGTTCAGAGAAAAGGTGGTTTTCGGTTTCAGAGATCCGCCAATTCATCACACCTGTGCTCAATGCGCTCCAGCTCTTGAGTAATGCAGGACTCGTTCATCGAGATGTTAAGCCGGACAACATCCTTTTTTTCAATAACTTGCCGGCACTTGGAGACATCAGTCTCTTGGGCGCTGATTCAAGCCACATCACACAGCGGGGAACACCTGGCTATGCCGCGCCCAGCTGGTTCGTTGATGCAGGCGGTCATCCAGACATGTACGGGGCCGCAGCGACCCTGTACACGCTGCTCACTGGGAACGACCCAGACAAACTTGGCCGAGCGGCCTTTCGATGGCCTCCCCAAGGCGAGAAATCATTGTCTGCGGCGGACAGGACAATTTGGCTGACCATGCACCGCATGATTGTGCGGGCGGTTGATGACCGCCCCTCCGAGCGCTTCACAAGTTTCGATCAATTTGCGAGAGCTCTGTCCTCTTGCTCTGAAGAAAACTCAGCAGAGGAAGAGCCTGAAGAGCAGACAGACTTTCTTTCCATAACAACGAGCATTCTCGCCTGCCTCCTCATTTTGAGTCTGGCTTACGGAGCCTTCCAATGGTTTTCCGAGGACTGGAGCTCTCCGGATTCTGCAACAAACACCCCTATCCACAAACGCGTGGGCAAAGGAATTCGACATCAGGTCGACCAGATCAAGGCCTCCTTGGAACAAGCTAGAAAAGAACTCGCCTATCCAAGAACTCAGTTTGCATCGGCAATCGATTCGATTTCAGCGGAGATGAGTTCTCTACGCGGCAGTTCCTCCAGTGTGTTGCGCCAAAAACTTCCTCAGTTGAAAAAGCGCTTTTTGGAAACATTAGCCGCGGCACCCAAGCGCTCACCATCAACGAAGGAGCGTGAACTTCGAGCTCTCAAAGCGTCTGTAGATTGCATAAAAGAGGAGGATCCCGCAGAGGCGACCATCGAACTTGATGAACAAATCGCAGGCCTCGTAAGCGAACTGGAAGAAGAAGACCATTTTCGGACTGAGCAAATGATGAAGATCATCCCCAAGCTGACGGAACTCATGGAGCAGGACGACTCCGAGGAAGCGGAAGAAATTCTCAAAGCGGCTCAAGAATTTACGTTTTGAGCCTCCCCACAAAGGCCTCCTGAAATCGGAACCTTTCGTTTTTGACCGCGGACTTTTGTCCATCTGATCGAGCCCTCTTTCTGACATTCATCCCATGGCCCAACAATTGCCTGCAACCCCAGTTAGTCTTCTTTTCCGGCTCCGAAACGAACAAGACCAGCTCGCATGGCAGATTTCTTGGCGCCGTTTCTTGGAATTGTACAACGCGCCCCTGCTCGCGATGGCCTCCGGTATTTTTCGATTCCACACCGGACAGGCCACCCCTCCCCAAAGTTCACTTGAGGACGTCGTCGCGATGGTGGTCATCGACTTCTTTTCCAAAGACCGTTTCGATCCGAATCGTGGACGCCTTCGGACGTACCTTCGCATGCTGACGAACGCTCGAGTGGTTGATCTCCTGCGCAAGCAACGTCCTCTGGATCACATTTCAATAGACGATGAAGAAACAAATCATCGAAATGAAATCCCCGATGAGACGCCTGAGGAGACTCTATCCTTCCACCAATCGCTTATCGCAACCCTCATCGAAGACCTGCGAGAAAACATTCCACTGAGGCATTTTCAGATTTTTGAATTAGTTAAACTCCAAGGTGTTGCACCCGATGTTGCAGCCGAAGAACTCGGAGTCTCCCGCGGGGTAATCGATAATACCGTCTACAAAGTGATGGTCCGACTGAGAGAAATCGCCACTCGTCCCGAATACCAGTGCGAGTATTATCAATGAGCAACCATCTCTTCAAACCACTCGGCGCCTTTCTCTCTAACCAAGAGGAAGTCGAGGTCACCCAGAAGCTTGCAGACGCTTACCGCAAAACGCTCGAAAGCGAACAAAAACCTCAGTTTCAGAGAATCGCTGAAGTCATCCGGAAAAATTTAGTCGATCAAACTCGGGAAAAACAATCCCGCGACGGACAACGCTAGTCTTGCCGCTCTCCATCGTACCATTTCACTTCCGCAACACCCCCGGATGAATATTTTTGATTTCTATACCGATCGTCATGGCGATCTGGACTGGAAGCCCGCGCTCCAAACTCAGGCAAAATCTGCCAGAAAACTTCTAAAAGCATTTCGCGAGCAGACCGAGTCGAACGTTTTAGGGGCGCTCCCCGCCACTCTCCTGCGTTCCGTAGTCAGCGTCCTTCACAAAATGCTCGGCAGCGCCTATGGCGCCGAATGCCACTCAATCGCCTCCGCTGTTGGAGTTCCCGTAGAGGAACTGCTCTTTGCAAACCTTGCGTACGATTTAACGCAAGCAGCAGGCTGCAGCACCTTTGTCGCTTCAACACCACGAGGCCCAGTGCACGCAAGAACGCTCGACTGGCCCTTCCCTAAAGATCACCTTCGTCGGAACACCACCGCCTATCGCGTGCATGGATGCCCTCAAGGCGACTACACCATCATCGGTTGGCCCGGACTTTTCGGTGTCCTGACTGCCGTTGCGCCTGGCCGATTTTCGATCACCGTAAATTACGTAAGAAACGCTCGGCATACTGTTTTTGGTGCAATCCACCATGCCGTCTCAGGCCACTGGCCTGTACCTTGGCTGATCCGCCGCACACTCGATGAAGCGCCTGACTTCTCCTCTGCAGTGCGATTACTCCAGTCCGAAGAAGTCATCTCGCCAGTTTTAATCACGCTAGCAGGTACGAAAAATGACGAGAAAGCGGTGATCGAACGCTCCCCGACGGGTTACGCAACGCGAAAAGCACGAAAATTAAACCACCTCATTACGACGAATGTGTATCAGCATGATTCCTATCTTGAGGAAAACATCACGGTGGCTTGCTCAGAATGTGAAGGAGGTGGCGCAAACAGTCGCCACCAGCGGTGCGAACATTGCGACGGAAGTGGGGTGCAGTTCGAGGACGACAGTCTCCAACGCATCCAATACCTCGACGATGCAATCTGCTCGCAGAAACCGATGTCTTGCCTCGGTGCCATCGATGTTCTTTTCGATGGAGATGGTTTGATTGCATACCAAGACACTCAACACGCTGTTGCCATGAGCGCGCGGACTGGAGAAGTTGCCGTGTGTATTCCAGGCCATGCTCCTATCACTCTCTGATGCCCCAGCATCGATCCTCACTCCGTTTAGCAATCTGCAGACTCCCGAATTCCCCCTTCGATGAAGGGAAACTATAATCTGTATCAGCACTGCAACGTCTACCACCCCATTGTCGCCAGATCCTGTTCTGAATACAAACAACCACTCGTCGTGGATGCACGTGGAAAGGTCGCTATCTGGCGGCTTGGCGACATTGAAGATGGTCTGCTAGGCCCAACAGCGGTGAGTATCTCACAGACTTTTGGATGTAAGGTCATCATCCATCCCGCCTTTCTTGACGAACGCTCATCGCATCGTTCCTCATAGTCGGGACGATCTGCGACGGCGATTATCAATCAGATGTTAGAGCCGAGAACTAAGGGCGTGCTGGCAAACCTTGGTATCACCGAGGAGAATATTACGTGGAATAGCCACTATCATTTTCTCTTTGGACTTGCCTGGCTTGACCTCCGCTCGGCTTGCATGGGGATTGCACCCCTACGTGATGATAATCCGTACGATCATGCGGATTGCGTCATGTGCGGCGAGGTCGCATTGGATACGATCGAAAGCATCGACTCAGGCACGCTTCAATTCTGCAAAGCGTGCAAATCCTAACTTCCAAGAAGCCTCTCCGGTAAACAGCGATAAAAAGCACCATTGCAGATCGGCCCGCCAAAACCGGCACACAGAACACCTGCCCATGGACTCTTCAATCAACAAACTTTGGAATGATCTCGCGAAAAAATTGCCTCTGGGTCCGATCAACCTACCGGACATACTTCAACCGGGCCTGCCAACATCCGATGAAGGTTGCTGCCTTGAAGTACCTAATGCGCAGCAAATCGACTCATTTAGTTGCGGGGTGGTGGCTGGATGGACCGTTCTAAAGGCGATCTACCCCGATTCGGATAAGGGGGATTTCAACGCATTCTATGAAAAGTGCGATCCAACACCTGATGGTGGGACGCCTACAGAAGCCCTAGCAAGCGCCCTGAAGGCGTTCCGGATTGGCATTTCGATAAAAAACGCGGTGCCATCCTTTCTCGATATTAAGCGCCAGATTGATGCAGGGTTTCCCATCATCGTGTGTATTGATCGGCCTAAAAAGGGCTACTGGCATTGGGTGACGGTTTATGGCTACAGAGAGCTCAACGGGAAAAAGGAAGTCTATCTCAGAAACAACATAGGGAATCCGATCCTCGATCATCGGGAATTCAAAAAGCTGTACCGAGATGAACACCTGATCTGTTGGGGAACCGTGACCGAGAGCATCTGTCCAAAAACTCGAAAACCCGTTTGCTTCGAGAACGGAAACGGAACGTACACATGCCCATGGTGCGACGCAGAGTTCGAGGTGAGAGGACCAACGATGCGTCACTTGCCACTCAGCAAAAGAAAGCCGTCACAAACTCGACGGGTTCTGCGATTCCCCAGAGCAAAGTAAGGGAACCTCATCCCAGAACTCTGAAGCCCTCTCAAGATCGCTTCCGGAATCGAGCGGCAAATGCACCGTCGATTCCGTCACGGAACGGCAATTTGCGTTGCACCTCTTCCAATTCCATTTCTGGGTATTGATTCCGAACGGTGTCCACAACTCCCTCGTTTTCCTCCGGTTCAAGGGAACATGTGCTGTAAACCAGAATCCCCCCCGGCTTCAACAACGGCACCGCCCTCCGAACCATCGCCGCTTGCTGCACAGGCATCCGAATAAAATCTTCCTCAGTCAATCTCCAGCGGACATCTACTCGACGGCGAAGGACCCCAGTATTAGTGCACGGGACATCGAGTAAAATCCGGTCAAACAGTCCCTCTGAGAGGGGACTTCCTGCCTCAGGCTCTAAAAGGAAGTCGAGAGTGTACACACGCGCAACAGACGCACCGACGCGAGACACATTCTGCCTCAATCGTTGGGAACGAGATTCGAAAATTTCACAAGCAACGATCCGCCCCCGATTCTGCATTTTCTCGGCGAGGTACGTGGTCTTTCCTCCCGGTGCAGCACAAGCATCAAGCACTCGATCACCCGCTTGAGGATCCAGCAAATCGGGAGCCATCAGCGTGCTTGGGTCCTGCGCGTAGCCCAATCCTTCGGAGATCCACTCCGGCGGAATCCTTCGGAGTTTGAGCATCGAAGCATGTGTTTCCAACGCTTCGGCCTCCTCGTTTTGAAGCAACAAGGCCGCTCGATCTGTTTTCAAACCGTTGGCCCGAAAGAAGGTTTCAGCAGGCGTATTATTCCATTCGCACAGACGCCGCGCATCCTCCGCACCGAACTGTCGAATCCAACGTTCCAAAAGAAAATCGGGTTGGCTTGCCTGAATCGCCAAAGGCGCTGCGATCATTGTCTCCTCCAATCGAACGCGTTCCCGAACGGCCCTTCGGAGAACCGCATTCACTAGCCCCCCAGATCGCTTCGCTAAGCTCACCGTTTCGAACACAGCAGCATGCTCCGGCACGCGCATGTGAAAAATCTGGTAAAGGCCCATCCTCAAAAGCGATTGAGTCTGCGCATCCAAATCTCCGGACCTCAGATCGGCGATCCAAAAGTCGAGTTTCCTCAGATTCCTGAGTACCCCATAAAACAGCTCCGTTAAGAAGGCCCGCGAAGACGGATCAGGCTTAAAGCGCTCCGTCAGTTCGTGCAGGATTTCATCCGCAAAGGTGCGTCCCTTTTCCCATTCCAAGAGGGCGCGTAAACAAAGGGATCGAGGATTGGCAGGCATGGACATTGAAAAACTTTTCAGGGCAACAAAAGCCCCGCTCATCACCCTCGCTGAAAGCGAGTCGAGGGGAAAGCGGAGGTTTAGATACTCTTCTGAGCCAACTACTGAAAGAGTGTTGGCTCCCCAGAATCTTTGGCCCCATTTCTAATGGTCTTGTACGGCGTGAGCTGATCTTTTTTTCGAGTCGGCTTTGGAAGTGGAACCTTAAACCGCCCAGACTTCTTTGCGGTCTCAAGCTTCCGATATAATGTGGCCATAGAGACCTCCAAAACCTCGGCGGCGCGCTCTCGATCACCCCGACACATTCGCAGCGTTCCATCGAGATAGAAGGCCTCTTGATCGAGCAGGAAGGATTCCAGCGCCCGACCAAATTCAATCGCTGGCGCCACGGTCTCCTGAACCACGCTGCTCGATCGTCCCACTTGCGGCGGCAAATCCCGCTCTCGAATCATGCCTTCCTCACAAAGTGCAGAGGCCCGTTCAATCGCATTCTCGAGTTCACGAACATTCCCAGGCCACCGATGGTTGATCAGCAGTGCCATCGCTCCCTCGGAAACACGATATAGATCACCGCCTGTGCGTTTTTGGCTCTGCTTTTGTAAAAAATGATTCACGAGAAGCGGAATGTCATCCCGCCTCTCCCGCAGTGGAGGAAGCTCCATCGGAATCACCGCAAGCCGATAGTAGAGATCCTCGCGAAACGATCCCGATTGAGTCAGTTCGTACAGCGATTCATTCGCAGCAGCCAACACTCGCACATGAATAGGAATGTTCCTCGTGTCACCCACCCTTCGAATGATCCGCTCCTGTAAAACTCGCAAGAGTTTGGTCTGCATAAGCGCGGACATCGAACTGACCTCATCCAAAAAAATCGTCCCGCCCTCCGCTTCCTCAAACAGTCCCGTTTTGTCTGCAACAGCGCCTGTGAAGGCCCCTCGTTTGTGTCCAAACAATTCACTCTCGAGCAGGTTGTCCGGAAGAGCCGAACAATTAATTGCGACGAAAGGCTGGCTCTGACGACTCGAATTGAAGTGCAAAGCGCGTGCAACCAACTCCTTCCCAGTGCCACTCTCGCCCTCAATCAATATGGTGGAGTCTGTGTTTGCCACCTTCGCGAGCAGCTCAAAAAGATCCTGCATCTTCTTGGATAATCCGACCAAATTCTCGAACCGATACTTCTCCCGAACGGCCTGCCTCAGCGTCTGCATCTCCCTGCGTTCGCTGAGGTGACTCAATGCTCGCTCAATGGCGATCCGCATCTCGTCTACCTTGAAAGGCTTGGTGATGTAATCATATGCGCCGGCCTTCATCGCATCGACTCCCATCTGCAACTGACGGTTCGCCGTGATCATGATGACAGGCGTTTCCTTCATCGACTCCCGACACACCCTCAGGACCTCCATCCCACCGACACCGTCCATCCGAACATCCGTCAGCACCAGATGCGGAGCCAGACTCGGCAGCGCATCCAACGCCCTTTCTCCTGACTGAAAAACTGTGGGAGTGTGCCCAAGTCCCTCACAGATCTCCGCAATTACCCCCGCCATCGCGGGATCGTCATCGATGATTAGAACTCTGGCCATTGGGGAAGCGGTTTACCACGGCTAACCAAGGATCTGGGTTTGCACGCCGTAGCCCTAAACACTCTCAAATTTGAGAGTGAAAGCAAAGACTAATCCCATCGGCTCGCTCAACCAGACCGCCTGAAAGCATCTCACGAAAAGAAAACCATCCCACCTGATCACTGATTCTCGAAAACGCCAATAGTTCTCCAACGACCGCCGGAAATCTGAAACAACTCAAGGCTTACGGGATAAGGAGTCGCACGGTAAGCTGCCTGAACCTCCCGAGCATAAGCTGTGTGAGATCCGGCTAGATTCGGAAACACAAAGGCGTGATAGCGATTCGGAACCACCAGAAGAATATCCTCGCCTATCGTGTCCTCGAAGCGTGATGGAAAATCCGGAGCTAAGACGGCTGCAGACACCAAGGGCTCTTTGCAGCGCAATTCGGCGCACCGAATCACGCCTCTCTTGTCGCGATTAAAAACAACCTCCACCTGACTCCAATCTGCTTGTGCGAGAGACTCGGTTTGCTTTCGAAAATCAGGCCACTCCCGTTTCAGAGACTTCCATTCCTCCTTGGTGAAGGGTTGTAATTGCTGCCCGTCCCAACGCCCCGCGGTTAACACGGTCTTCTCCGCCCCCGGAACCGGAACCGACACAGCCGGATTCATAAAACGAGGCTCGAGAAAGACCCTCCATTGCAACTCCTGCCCAAACGCACAAGAGACCACAACAAAGCAAAAAGCGATGAATAGAAGAACTTGCGCACCCGCCATGACCCTCCGAGGGTGAATGGCATGATTACCTTCCTCGAGGGCATTCTGGCGGAAGCTTACCCCACTCATGCGGTGCTCAATGTGCATGGCGTCGGTTATCACGTTTCCATCCCACTCTCCAGCTATGACCGTCTCTCTTCAGTGGGATCCAAAATCCACCTGCTTACCCATCTCCAGATCCGAGAAGACGCCCACGTGCTTTACGGATTCGCGACGTCGGCGGAAAGAGATCTATTTCGCCTGCTCATTAACCACGTTTCCGGAATCGGACCAAAAACAGCCCTCGATGTCCTCAGCGGAATCTCGGTCACCAGTTTTAAAGCCGCTGTAGTCGCTGGGGATGCAAAATCCCTTTCGCAAATTAAAGGCATCGGAAAAAAAACTGCCGAGAGAGTGCTTTTAGAGCTGAAAGACAAAGTGGGTATCGCGGCGGCATGGGAAGCCGCCTCTGCAGCCCAAGCCCCCTCGGAAAAGGATCGGGAAGCTGGAGATGCAGTCTTGGCCCTCATGGCCCTCGGCTACAAACAAGTCGATGCCCACAAAGCAGTGAAAGCCTGCAGCGAAGCGCAGCTTAGTCAGACCATTCCCTCCGACGAGCTTGTCCGCGAAGCTCTCAAACGCCTCGCCTGATGCCTGACGCGACTTGGCAGGCCCTACGAGACGCCCTCCCCAAAGGAGGTCTATTTGCAGAGAAGTCATGGCGCTGGGCGCCCAGACCACTTGCGCTTTCTAAAAACCAAGCGGAAGAACTAAGCCGCCTTGGCCAAAGACTCTGGCTTTTTCAAAAAGCCTGTAATGACCTCTATGCGCTCTCCGCATCAGGAAGACAGCCCTCTTGGGTGGCTGAATTACTCGATCGAGGCAAGCCCGCTGCGCTTGTCGCACTGAGTCGCGAAAAAGCCTTCCGCCAGGAAGTTCCTCGCATCTTGCGCCCAGATCTTCTCCTCACCGAAACCGGTTTTGTGATGACCGAACTGGACTCCATTCCCGGCGGCATCGGTCTCACAGACTGGTTGAACACAACTTACGCAACCCTTGGGTTTCACGTGCTCGGCGGTACCGAAGGAATGCGGCAAGGATTTGCGTCCATTGCTCCGGACGGAGACATTCTCGTTTCCAAAGAAGCTGCGACTTACCGCCCAGAAATGGAATGGATCGCCCCACACTCAGGTCACCGCGTCTGCGATGCAGAGCACTACGCTCACCAAGGCGACAAATGTAAAAACGTCTACCGATTTTTTGAGCTCTTCGATCTCGAAAACATTCCAGGCGCCGAGGCCCTTCAACGCGCAACGCTCGAGCACAAAATCCACGTCACTCCTCCTTGGAAACCTCAGTTGGAGGAAAAACTTTGGCTCGCGCTTTTCTGGATGCGCCCTCTCCGCGAATTTTGGCGACGCGCCCTCTCCGAACGCCACTTCTTGGCACTCCAAAAAATCATCCCTCGCTCTTGGATTCTCGATCCAACCAAACTTCCTCCGCACGCCGAGATTCCAGAGCTTGGAGTACAGGATTTTCACGAAATCGCGGATTTTAGCCAAAAGCAGCGCGAACTCGTTATCAAGGCTAGCGGATTTTCAGAGCTAGCGTGGGGGGCAAGAAGCGTCGTGATCGGGTCCGATGAGCCCCAGTCCGTTTGGAAAGACGCTGTCCATTTTGCGCTCAAAGCATTCCCATACCAACCCCATGTCCTTCAGCGATTCCATAAATCACGAACCATCGAACATTCTGCATTCGCCGATGATAGCTCTGGCCGCATTGAACCATTCCCAGCGAAAGTGCGCCTGTGCCCTTACTATTTCTGCGCCGATGATCGTCCTGTGCTTGGAGGCGCCTTAGCGACCCTTTGTCCTCCAGACAAAAAGATTCTCCACGGCATGCGGGACGCGGTACTCGTCCCTGCATCCGTTGAAGAGTAATCCAAGGTACACCAGAGCCCTGCTCTTTTTTACTGGGGCAATGCAAATGCCATGTAGGTGTCTCCGCTCTTGGTCCCAATTTTTCCACCACCACACGCAATTACAACGTACTGCCTTCCCTTCACCGAATAAGTCGCAGGCGTCGCATATCCAGCAGCCGGAAGACGGAACTTCCACAGTTCCTTTCCTGTTTTCCTGTCGAAGGCACGCAGGTGCTCATCCTTGCTTGCCGCTATAAAAAGCAATCCACCCGCGGTCACTACGGGCCCCCCGTAATTTTCAGTTCCGGTGGGAGGAATCCCCTTCGCTGTGAGTTCTGGATACTCTCCCAAAGTCGTGCGCCAGAGATACTCGCCGGTATTGAGATCGATGGCATTCAATGTGCCCCAAGGAGGCTTCACCGCGGGGTATCCGTTGGGATCAAGCCACCGATGATATCCGGTGTGCGTGAACGGAATCTTTCCCAACACGTCCGCACCGCCCATTTCCTCCTTTTTTCCCGCTGAGTTGACTGCCGCTGCAGGCCCCGTTTGGGCCGCTCCATTTCCGAATAAAAAATCTGCGACTTGATTCTGCTGCGTTTCAGAAAGAAATCCGAATGAAGGCATCACGCCCTTTCCGGTCTTGAGCAAAGCCAGTACATCCTGCCGTTTCAATCGCGCTTCCACGCCCACGAGGGGAGGCACATTCTGGGCCTTGTTCCCCATCCGATCTAGTCCGTGGCACGCAGCGCAAATTTGCATGTAGATCCCATCGCCTCCTGACTTGGTTTCTGCGCCGTCCCGTTTGCTTTCAACGATGGTCAGGATCCACGCCATCTCATTGGCATTTACGTACAACACGCCCTCAGGGTCTGCAGCCGCACCGCCCCATTCAGCGCCTCCATCAAATCCGGGAAAAATGATCGTTCCATCGCGACTCGGCGGAGCGAATGGCAAATGCGGGCGAACCTTTGAAAACCGCTCCAGAACCTGTCGATGAGCCTCGGGCGAAAGATTGGTCAGTTGGTCATAAGAGAGAACCTGCCGAGTGAATGGAGCGGGTTTCACGGGAATAGGCTGTGTTGGCCAGGCCGATTCGCCGGGAATATCAGACGCCGGCACTGGCACCTCCTCGATTGGGAACAACGGCTCTCCGGTTTCTCGATCAAAGACAAAAACATACCCAGCCTTCATCACCTGTGCGACCGCGTCCCGTTTCTTACCGTCATGGATAAGGGTTAAAAGATTCGGCGCTGCCGGCGGATCACGATCCCATAGATCGTGGTGCACCAACTGTTGATGCCAAATTCGTTTGCCGGTGGTTGCGTCAAGGGCGATCAGGCAGTTCGCAAACAGGTTTTGCCCAATGCGATTCCCTCCCCAAAAATCAAACGCTGCAGAACCTGTCGGACAGAAAACAATCCCCCGCTTTTCATCGAGTGCAAAGCCGCTCCAGACATTCGCACCGCCGACGTACTCGTGCGCATTCGGAGGCCACGTTTCATAACCAAATTCACCAGGTAATGGGATTGTATTGAAGCGCCACACCAATTTACCGGTGCGTGCATCAAAAGCGCGAATCGGCCCGGGAGCAGCTGGGGCAGGCCCCTCGCCAACCCGCATTCCTAAAATAATCAAATTACCGTAAACGACACCGGGAGTGGTTACGCCGAGGGCCAAACCTCCAACCTCCCTTCCAAGATCCTTTTTTAGATCAATCCATCCGTCCTTCCCAAATGAGGACACCGGCTTTCCAGTCGCTGCATCCAAGGCATGCAGGTAATGGTCATTCGCATAGTAAATTCGGCGATCCGATACACGCGACGCGTCCTCCCAAAACATCAGCCCACGATTCACTCCTGACTTCGTAATACCAGGAATGGAAACAGGATCGAACCGCCACAATTCCTTGCCCGTCTCCGCATCGAGCGCAAAGGCTTTCTGGTCCGGCGTTGTCGCATAAAGAACACCGCCGATGACCAATGGATTACACTGGATTTGCGACCGGTTCTCTGGGGAAGCCCCGCCCGCTTTGAAAGACCACGCGGGTTCCAGTTTGGATACATTTTCCGGAGTGATTTGTCTCAGCTTTGAAAAATGTGAGGACTCTTTATCCCCAAGATAAGCAGGCCAGTCAGAGTCCGCGCCAGAAACAGAAACAACGAAAGAAAACAGAACGGGGAGGAACCATCTCATAAATAACATCCCTACCGAGTCTCATTAAAAACGCACGGACAGAAACAACCCAAGTAGCGCGAACGCTTCAGTGCGTGACAATCTAGCCAAGAATCCGTGTTGTAAAAACAACTCATGCGCACCTTCCGATCCCTCCTGTTGAGCGTTTTTATCCTGCTAACAGCCCTCCTGTCGCTACAAACTGCCATCGCCACCGAGTTCCCCCCCGACCTCCGATGGTGCGCCATCGGCGACAGCATCACCCACGGAGGCTCCTACCACCGCTACATCTCGTTATTTTACGCGACAAGATTCCCTGGCCGCTCCTTCGCATTTTTTAACTGCGGAATTTCCGGCGACACAGCTTCCGGTGCTTTGCGTCGATTTGACGCCGACATTCTGCGCCATCAGCCGAATCTGGCGACCATCATGCTCGGAATGAATGATGTTTCTCGAAACCTTTACGAGCCCGGAGAAGCCTCCCCAGAATTGCTACAGAAACGCGAAGCCGCCTTGTCCGCGCATTTTGCGAACATGCGCAAGCTCTGCGAAAAGTTGAAGAGCACGGGTGCGACGATTATGTTTCTGACTCCGTCGATCTATGATGAAACGTCGAAGTCTGACACTATTGCGGCTCTAGGGGTTAACGGCGCACTCGCTCGCTGCGCCGAAAACGTACGGGAACTCGCTCGCGAATTCGGAGCATCAGTCGTCGATTTTCACGGCCCGATGAGCGAGATCAACCGCGTGCATCAGCTTGAGAATCCGAAGTTCTCGATAGTTGGCGCGGATCGGATTCACCCAGGGGATCCCGGCCACTTTGTAATGGCCCATCTATTTCTTTCAGCACTCCAAATTCCAAAACTAGTTTCGGAGATCCATTGCGACGCTGCTGGTAAAGATTCGCTGCAGTTCACTTTCACCGAAGAGGCACTTCCATTTCCGGTTCCGGAAAGCTGCAAAGCCGCACTTCAGTGGGTGCCATTCCAACACGAGCTAAATCAGGAAACTCTGCAAATTTTAAACCTCCCAGAGGGTTTATACCAACTTGAGATTGATGGTAAGCGGATCTGCTCGGCAACCGCTTCAGAACTAGCTCAAGGCATCAATCTCGCGGACCATCCCGACACGCCTCAGTACCTGCAGGCGCTTGAAGTGGCGAAACTTGATGAACAACGCCACGATATTGTAAAGCAACTGCGACTTTTGGACTATGTGGAGTGGAAAATGGGCCGGGATATTGGCGATCCATCCGAGTTCGACTGGGCAGCTGCGGCGCAAAAACTCTTGGATAATCCCAAGATCACTGGCTGGCCCCGGGATCGGGTCAAGGACTATGAGAAGGCCAAGCCGCAACAAACTTTCCTGCGAAAGCAACTTGTAGATTTAGTCGAACAAATAGGAGTCGCCGTGATCCCTAAACCGCACGAGTTTCGGGTCCACAAGTGAACCCCCTCTGCTCACACCCCGCTGTTTTGACTTCGAAATTCTACAGTCCATTTTTTTATCCTTTCCCAATCACTTTTGAAGGCTCCCCTGTTACTGTCTGCCCTACCCCATGAGTGGTGATGATGATCTTGAAGAGCTCCGATGGAGCGCAGAAGGAGGCTGTGCAGAGGCGCAACTGCACTTAGCGCTTCTTTACGTGGAAGGGGTCCGAGTGCCAATGGATCTCGAGGAGGCGGCGGAATGGTTTCAAAAAGCAGCGGATCAGGGCTGTCGGCTCGCTCAATTCAATCTCGGGGTGATGAGCTTCTACGGATTTGGTCTCGACGAGGACATCGAGCTAGGACTGGAGTGGCTGCTCAAGTCCGCCGCTCAAGACTGTGAAAGCGCTCTGTGTTTTCTAGGAGAAATTTATGCGGCAGGCGACGGCGTTCCTGAAGACCGACGAAAGGCTCTCGAATGGTATTCCAAGGCCGCTGAATATGGATCTGCGGAAGCTCAGTACCAACTCGGGGAGCTCAATGATGAGGAGTTCGAAAGCGGACGCCGGCTCCGGACAGCCGTGGGTTGGTACCGGCTCGCAGCCGAACAAGGTCTCGACAAGGCTCAACACTGTCTAGGCGGGCTTTACGAACATGGCCGAGGCGTTGTGAAGGATCCAAACAGAGCCGTCGATTGGTATTACAAAGCCGCAATTCAGGGATTTCCACCCGCTTGCTACAGTCTGGGACTGATGTACTTCCACGGCAATGGCGTCCCACGACATCGAGCGATTGGGGCAGCTTGGATGTCAGTTGGAGCCGCCTGCGAAGACATCCCAGAATTCGAAAATGAAGGGATCGAAGCCGGAGCGGCGATGCAGCAGGAAATGAGTGAGCCGGAAATTGCCGAAGCAGAGCGCATGAGCCTCAGTCTGATCGCTCGGCTGGCATGGTGAGCACCGTCTCGCCGCCTTTCATTCCTTGTCCTGCTTCGTAAGTCTTTGAAGGGAGCCCCCTTTTTGGTAAGAAGGAGGCCCCCCATGAAAAACCAGAGTGCACTCATCGTGACGCTCGCCGCTGCAATGCTCCCTCACCTGAGCCTCGCAGCCGACGCGTCGAAACCCAAGGTCTTGGACAAATTCGATTCGCTTGACCCTAAAACAGTCAAACTCTCGGAGTTGAAGACAAAGATTGTGCCCACCAAAGATCCCGCTCATCCCAAGGCATTGGAATTAATTGCGGACTTTGCAAAACCGGGATGGCCGAATCTCCAAAAAAGGTTTCCAGAAGGAACTATCTCGAAACAGAAGTTCTCCGGAATCTCGATTTGGGCGCGGAGCAACAGCTCGACGATCGTGAATCTTCAGCTTCGGTCCTACGCCCCACAGCCAGATGGTCGACCCGTCCAATATTACGTTCAAATTCCTGCAACTGCAGACTGGAAGGAATACACCTTTGCCTTCTCAGATTTCCGAAATTGGGAACAGAAAGTCTGGAAGGACGGCGTTCAGAAAGTCTTCAAAGGAGGTGAGCCTATTTTGGATAGCGACTACGACCTTTTCACCAGTTGCGAGATTGTCTTCGACATCAACAAACGTGGAACCGCGACCGCAGCCCATCTGATGGTTGACAACCTCACGCTGATATCAAAATAACATCCTTAGCCGCTGGATATTGCGCCCCATTAGGGACTCTGCCCACTCCCGTGCGGGCATTCAGAATGAAAAACCCGCAAGCGTGAGCCTGCGGATCATTTCAAAGTGGTTGCGGGGGTATGATTTGAACCTACGACCTTCAGGTTATGAGCCTCCATCAGTTACACTTAAATAGCAGCTCACCCTCCGAAACACTCTAGCCGAATCATGGGCAACTTGTGCATGACGCGCACCTCGTGCGTTTACTGGGCACAATTTAGCAACCTGCACGTACACCGTCGAAATGCATCGCCGGGCTTGAAACTATACGATCCATTCGTATGATTGAGAGGAGACTCCAATATGGTCTTCAGACCCTCATTCAAATCGGGCCTCCCTCTACCAACTTTTGTCGAGTTGCCTCCGTTCCAACGCTGGCGTCAGGTCTATTTGACCGATGAAGACTACCGCACTTTGCAAAATCTTCTCCTAGTAAATCCTGAAGCAGGCGATGTGATTAAGGGATCCGGGGGACTCAGGAAGGTTCGGTTTGAAGACAAACAACGCGGCAAGGGTAAGCGCGGTGGGTTACGCATCATCTATTACTTTTGGGACGGAGGGCCGGAATTCTGGATGTTCACCCTCTATAGCAAAGGAGAGATGGAAGACCTTTCCGCAGCTGAACGAAAAGCGTTCAAGGCGTTGTTGGAAAATGAATTATTAAACCGTTCTAAACCGAGTAAGCCGCCAGTAAAAAGCCGCAGCCAACGTGGGAATAAATAATATGAAAAAGCGCAACCTGCTCAGTGAATTGAAGGAAGGCATCACGTCATTAACTGCTGAACGCGAGGGGAAATTAACGCTGAAGCGTGTCCATATGGCAGAACAGGAGGCTCCCGTCGTCGCGCCTGAGGAACTACGCAAACTTCGGGAAGACCTTCACCTGTCACGTGCCCTCTTTGCCCGAACAATCCGTACCAACCCACGAACTGTGGAGAGCTGGGAGCAAGGCCGGAGCAAACCCAACGCGCACGCGGCTCTTCTCATCAAGTTGGTTAAGAAGTTCCCAGAAACACTGGACCACCTCCGTGCGGTGTAAGGCATTGCTGTAATCAGGCACCCACGTTTCACCCCACGGAGGCATGGCATTTAACGAACATTCTCGGGTTAAGATCCCTGTACTCCTTCATCTTACTCGTCCGGGCTTTTCATACCTTTCCCTGAAGGCTACCTTACGTTCCCGAGTCCGCGCGGTCAAGGGCGCAGCGCAGCGGAGAAGAACGGAATAAAAAGCGCAGCGGCTTTATGCCGGATCTTGCCCCCTTGACGGCGAAAGCCCGCAGGGGCATTTCGAAGTTGCTGAGAGGTGCGGCTCGGGTGGCAACTCCACAACGTGGCGAATCCCCTCACCCGAAGGGTCTTCAAAAACGGGGCGAGAAAACCGGTGGCCTGTTTGGGAAAAACAGGGCTCGGCTGGAGAGGAATGCGGCAGCTCTGCCGATGGGTGGGTTAGAGTATTTCCTGAATGCTTCCACTTGGAAAACGGAAGACGGAAAACTTCTGGCGCTCACTCATGCCCGGCGAAGCAACACTCCAACCACAGAAATACGTCTCATCGGCAGGAACCGTAATGATGAGATCCCCTTCTAGAACGTTGAACCGCAACCCCGCAAAAACAGGTATTTTGGAAGGAATCGCATGGTTCAGTTGAAAACAATTGAACACATACCCAGGAAGCATGGGCCATTGAGCTTCTCCTGAGGTATTGAAGCCTCCATTGCCTTGCGGGAGAACTATCCTCGAATCCATGAACAGCTTGATCACGATGTATTCCGCAGGGACAGGCGACATGTTCTCGATAGTCAATCGGAGCCGCCAAAGCTGTGGAGTAGCCTGCTCAGCCCTAACCAGTTCAAATCCGAGGGAAAGATCCGGGGCAGATTGACGTCTTGAAACGTCTCGGATCTCGTACTCTTCCATCGGTACGGATTCGAAGTTGAAACGTTTATAGAAGCGTTTGTCCGCAGCTTGATGGGGTGCATCTAAGCTCTGAGGAATATGAACAGCGTAAGCCACTTTTCCAGGTGCTGTCGTCACCAGCTCAATTTGATTGATTCGAATGCCTGAAATTCTCCGCTGAATTCGAGAGTTCAGAACCTGCTCGATCCATTCCTTGGAAATCTCGTTAGGATCGAATCCGACATCCAAACCAGTCGGGACGTATCCATTTTCTGATACTCCGTAGACAATCGTCCCGCCTGCCGAGTTAGCAAAAGCTGAGATGTCCTTACTCAACTCGATTTTTTTTGCATCTGTGTTCTTCAAAGAACCACAGGCTTTGTAATCGAGGGTAATACTCTCCTTCTCACCAGCCGCGACAAGTACCAGCAGGTCTTCTTCTCTCCATTCCCAAGGCGCTTTCATAAAGTCCCTTCCCTCCTACCGCGCCGTCAGTTCCTCGACCAGCGCCCCCATCAGTTTCACGCCCCGCTCCCGCGACTCCTCAAGCTGCTCTTCCAACTGGTCCACCAACCCCATCAGCTCCTGCACACGTACTACAATCCGCCGCTGTTCCTCAAGCGGGGGAACAGGAACTGATATGCGTTCCCACTTTCCTTTATTGATGATCGGCGTTGCAGAACCAGAAGCATCGGAACGAACCTGCTCCTGGAAGTAATCCGCCGTAATTGCAAAAAAGATGAAGTCAGGCAGATCACGCTTCAGGCGAATCGAATTGATCTGCTGATTAAACCCCATCGGCTCACGACAGATCGCGGCCTTGCCGATAGAACCTCCGATGCAAACCATGAGTATGTCGGAAACGTCTGCTTCTGTACTATTCTCTAGCCCTTTGGCCGTAATCGTCTTTTCGGGAGCTGTGAAGCTTCCTCTCTGCGTAATTTGGCCCGGCCCAACAAATGGGACACCGTTGCCGTAGTTTGCCGAATCGTGTGTTGGCGGAGTTTTTCCGGTTCGACAAAGCCCCAAGACACTAAGCGGGAGCCATCTCCAGTTTGGCGGAATATCAAATAGACAATCAGCTTCTGCAATCAGCTCCGCCGCCGGCTCGTCCTCCGGGTCCTGTGCTACCAACTTCCCTTGCACGGCCAGCGTGAGGATTGTCTTTCGCAGCTCGCTTGGGTTAATCCCAACCGCTGGGTGGAACAACACCTCCAGGTTCGCCGGCGTCGGCGCCTCCCCAAACCGCCCAATCGCCGCTCGTACCAATTTCCCGTGGTGCGTTTCCCGTTCCTTCTGCTGCTCCTCCAGCCCATCACACAACCGCATCAACTCGTCCACCCGAGCCACAATCCGACACTGCTCGGCAAGCGGAGGAAGTGGGAAGTCGATCGCAGCAAGATCCCCCTTATTAAATCCAGCCTGAGCAGAGCGGCTTGCTCCAGCTATTTTTGACTGAAAGAAATGTGATTTTAGAACCCTAAAAGCAAAACCCGGCAGCAGTGCATCCTCAGGAAAAATGAACTTCGCCAGCGCAACATTGTAGGCCCCATTTTGCGCCCAAAAAACCTTTCCTACAGACGCTCCGTATCGCCCAATCAAAATCTCACCTTCCCGGCAAAAACGGTTGGTTGAATCCTCTGGAATATATGTTGGAACAGGGCTGTCTCCGAGATCACGGATCTGGAACAATCGAACGTACCCAGGCGTCGGATGATCGAGGAAGTCACTCTTCGGAGGCTGGTTGCCCCCTTGAATATCGCAAAATTTACCAAAATTTAGTAGTCTCCAATTGGTTGGCAAATCTTCCGATTGCGGCTCACCCAAATACGCAGAGGCAACACTTTCGTCAGATTCGTTCTGATCAGTAATTTTCCCCGTCACGGCCAGCGCCAGCACCAACTCCCGCATTTTTGCCACTGCGTTGGGGGTATCGGCAAACAGCTCGAACTTTTCGAAAAACGTCTCGGTGGTCATGGATGTGCGGCGAGGAGAGATTGCCAGATGGGGCGGATTTTCCAGTCGGAGGGAAATCCCATTTCTGGAATCAGGTTCGGATCGAGAGCGCGCAAGAGGCGGATGAGACGCTCCGGCCAATCGGAGTTGGGTTCGATGCAGGTAGTGAGATGGACAAGAAGGATGAGGGTGTTGTGGATTTTCGCCTCCCCTGTCGGTAGTGCCTGGTCAACGAAGAAATTCGGTAAGAGATAAGCAGGTTTTTTCTTCGGCAGCTTGAACCTGAAAACGAATCTGCGGTTCCAGAGCCGGGAGTGATGAGCGGCGCTGTTTCTGAGCACCGTAAGATGATGCATCAGCGAGCAGAAGGTTTGCTCATCCAATCCGAATGGATCGGCAACGGCTTGGCGGATTGAGGACTGCCGCAACTGGCTTAGGAGATTGGAGATGTTTCCGAATGAGGCGATCTCGACGATCACCCATGCCGGTGGCCATGGCATGGAAAGATGCTGGCGGTGGTGTTTGATGAAGTCTTCCTTGCTGCGTTCCATTTCAGCATAGAGCTTCACGAGGGTAGTGGCATGGATATGCGGAGATGAAAAATGGCTATTGTCCAAGTAGCCGAGCGGGCCAAGCGCATGGGCGACTTGGTAAGCCCAGCGCGATCTCAGGGAGACCTCGACGCTCTTGCAGGCCTCGATGACCAGATGCCGCAGCTTGCGGTCAAAGGAATACAACTTCCAAAGCTGCTCGAAAGTGGTTCCGGGCAGAAACGTATCTCGGCTGCCGGGATCCGTGAACGGGAAGCGATAAGGCGAGATCCGGTAGTAATTGTGGTGCTCAAGGCAATGCAGAGCGAAGGCCTCCTCGTGCACCACCAAGCCCCGCGCCTTGAGGATATCAAGCTGCTCTTGGTAAGTCTTGGCATCCTTTGGCTTACTCACGAACACCTCCCTTCCCGTGCTAGCCCCATAAAAAAAGTAACCTCCCTTGGTGCGCATCGTGGAGAGGCGTGGGAGGTGTTGTTGGGGTTAAAATCGTCCAGAACGGGACTCGACGCAAGGCGAATTTCAGCCGTGCGCCCCCCTCCGTCAGTCGTAATCTTAGCACATCTGGTGGGCAATTTGTGGGTCAGAAAAAGAGCCCTCGTTTCAAAAATGATATTTCCGCTTGAGGCATATCGGACCAATCGGCGACATTGAACTTGGCTCTGCTTCAACCGAAGCCTGACGTTCTGCGTCAGAGATTGACGTAGGTTGAGTGGAGCCATTTCTTTTGCCGCAGGCTGCGGCAAAATTGCCCCTGCGTCACAAACGATGTTCATCGGGAGAGCGCGTCTTTGAGTTGCGCTTTCAACGTCGCCCGAGTTTCCGCGATCTGCTGGAGGAGTTTTTCGTATTCCGGCAACAGATGATCCACGTCTCCAGGGCCTTCCTCACTCTGGTGCGGGTTCTTCAAATCCAAATTAAAATTCCCCGCCCGGATCTGCTCAATCGGCACCCGCCAGGCGCGTTCATTTTCAACACGAGCCGCAAATCCGTCCGCTTCATTACCCCACCAAGCCCGTTCCGTTTCAAACTCCTCAATCCGGATCGGTTTCCCTTTGTTGTAACTCTTCGCCCCCGCCGGATACGGATGTTCGTAATACCAAACCGCATTCGTGGGCTGCCCCTTGGTGAAAAACAGCAGGTTCGTCCGAATCCCAGTGTACGGGTTAAAAACGCCGTTCGGCAGACGCACAATCGTGTGCAGATTACACTCCGTGAGGAGCGCTTCTTTGATCCGCGTTTTGACGCCTTCGCCGAAAAGTGTGCCGTCCGGCAACACGAGCCCGGCGCGTCCACCGGGCTTCAGGATTTTCATCAAGAGCACCAGGAACAAATCCGCCGTCTCACGGGTCCGGAACTCCGCCGGGAAGTTCGCCTCAATCCCGTCCTCTTCCATTCCACCAAACGGCGGGTTAGTGACGATCACATCCACACGTTCCTTGGGCGACCAATCGCGCAGTGGCCGTGCAAGTGTGTTGTCGTGCCGGACATTGCTTGGAACGTCGATGCCGTGCAGGAACAGGTTCGTGGTACAGAGAACGTGCGGGAGGTGTTTCTTTTCAATCCCCGAGAAACACTCCTGGATGATCTGTTCGTCGGCCTCGTTTTTGGCCTGTTTGCGAAGGTGTTCGATGACACAGGTCAAAAAGCCACCCGTCCCGCAGGCTGGATCGAGGACGGTTTCCCCGAGTTGCGGGTTCACCTGTTCGACGATGAACTGGGTGACTGCACGCGGCGTGTAGAATTCACCAGCATTCCCGGCGGATTGGAGGTCCTTGAGGAGTTTCTCGTAGATGTCGCCAAACATGTGGCGGTCATCGGAAGCGTTGAAGTCGATGCCGTTGATCCGGTTGATGACTTGGCGCATCAACGTGCCGTTCTTCATGTAATTGTTCGCGTCCTGGAACGTGGCGCGAATCAATCCGGCGACTTTGTCACCGCCACCACTGAGCGTCTTAAACGTCGGAAGGAGCGTGTTGTTGATAAAATCAAGGAGAGCGTCACCGGTGATGCCTTCTTCGTCCCTAGCCCAAACCGACCAACGCATCGAGTGCGGGAGCGGCGACTGGTAATTGTCGCGCAACAGTTCGATTTCTTTTTCCCGATCATCAAAGATTTTGAGAAAGAACATCCAGCCGAGCTGTTCCAAACGCTGGGCATCGCCGTAAGTCCCGGCGTCCTTGCGCATGATGTCCTGAATGGTTTTGACGATATTGGAGACGTTGGACATGGGATCAGGCGACTAACTGGTAAAGGGCGGTTTCGAGTTCACGGAGAGCGGCTAGGTAAGCCGGCTTACCGCCGAAGATACCGACGATCTCGATTGGAGTTCCGAAAGTGGTGAGCGGATCGACTTTGAGAATCTCCAATGACTCCACACTGCGGATTCCGCTGTCTGCGTACTTCTGCAAAAGCGCTTCGAGAACCGCACGGGCTTTATCGCCGTATTTGGCGAAGACGTTACGTTTCTTGACGCGTTCGGCTCGTTCCCGACGGGTGAGCGGCGGTTGGTCGTAGGCGATGTGGCAAATCAGATCGAAGGCGTCGTAATCACGGCCCACTTGTTCGGCGAGTTCATCGAGGAAAACGCCTTTTGTCGCCAACTCCTCTAAAATTGCCTGTTTCTTGTCGGCGTCTTTCCAGACCGTCAAAAATTCATCGAGGGACGAGTAAGTTTGCCGAACCGTTTTACGGGAATAATCCTTCAACGATTCCGTGATGAGTTTGCCGCTCTCGTCGAGGTACTGCACACGCTCCGTCGCGACGAACACTTCGACGTCATTGACCCGATATTTAACGCCAGGCGGTTCCTGAACTGTCGGTGCCGGGTCGGTGTCCCCCTGCTCACTTGGCTCATCCGGAGGCACTGGCGTTTCAGTGGCATCAGGCTCGTAAATCTGAACGGGATCACCATCGAAATCTGGGTCAGCAAAGAGCGCCGTCGCCCGCTTAAAATCCATGATGGTGAAGAACAACTTTCCGTAATCCTCATTGATCCGGGTGCCACGTCCGATGATTTGCTTAAATTCCGTCATCGATGCGATTCGCCGATCCAAAACAATCAGTTGGCACGTCTGAGCATCCACGCCAGTCGTCATCAACCGCGAAGTAGTGGCAATCACCGGGTACGTCGATTCGGGATCGATGAAGTTGTCGAGCTGGGCTTTACCTTCGTCGTTATCCCCGGTGATCCGCATCACGTATTTGTTGTTTGCGGCGGCGAGGTCGGGATTCGCGTTCACAAGGGCCTGACGCATCCGTTCGGCGTGATCGATGTTCTCACAAAAGACGATGGTCTTCGCGAAGCGGTTGGTGGCCTTGAGGAACTCGGTGATTTTGGCAGCTACGAGTTCGGTGCGTTTATCGAGGATGAGGTTTCGATCAAAGTCCCGGTCGTTGTACTCACGGTCTTCGATGACGTTGCCATATTGATCGGTTTGCCCCGCCTCGGGCCGCCAACCATCGAGGTCTTTATCGAGACCGATACGAACCACTTTGTAAGGCGCAAGAAACCCGTCCGAAATCCCCTGTTTCAGAGAATAGGTGTACGTCGGTTTCCCGAAGTACTCGATATTGGAAATCTCCTTCGTTTCTTTAGGAGTGGCGGTGAGACCGATCTGGGTCGCGGACGAGAAATATTCGAGGACTTTGCGCCAAGCGGCATCATCAGCAGCACTACCCCGGTGACACTCATCCACCACAATCAGGTCGAAGAAATCGGGTGAGAACTGTTTGTAAACGTTCTGCTCCTCTTCGGTTCCAGTCACCGCTTGGTAGAGGCAGAGATAAATCTCATAGGATTTATCGACCGTGCGATTGGTGATTTTGGTCATCGCCTGGCCAAACGGTTTGAAGTCGTTGGTCTTGGTCTGGTCCGCGAGAATGTTCCTATCGACGAGGAACAGGATGCGTTTCTTAGCCCCGGATTTCCACAGCCGCCAGATGATCTGGAAAGCGGTGTAGGTCTTGCCGGTTCCAGTCGCCATCACGAGCAGGATACGATTATCGCCCCGGGCGATGGCATCCACGGTCTTGTTGATGGCAATCAACTGATAATAACGGGGCGATTTTCGAGAGCCGTCGTCGTAATAGTTCTGGGTCACGACGCTCTCCTGTCCTGACGTATACCCCTTCGCCTTACAGTACCTGGCCCAGAGCTCGTCCGGGGTCGGGAATTGATCGAGCGAGATCTCACGGGTCACGGTGCCGTCCTTGACGGTGCGGTCGTGTTCCAGAAAAGCGTCCCCGTTCGAGCTGTAAGCAAACGGGACATCGAGGATCTCGGCATATTCGAGAGCCTGCTGCATCCCTGCGCCAACGGAGTGTTTGTTGTCCTTGGCCTCCACAACCGCGATCGGGAGGTTGGGTTTATAGGAAAGGATGTAGTCGGCCTTTTTGGCTTCACCACGATGGACCGTTTTCCCCCGGACAATCACCCGGCCCTTGGTAAAATAAGCTTCCTCACGGATTTGGGTCATCAAGTTCCACTTCTCTCCGTTTGCGCCAACAATCGCCGGAGTGATGAACTTGGTCCGGATATCCGTTTCCGTGAGGTCTTTTTTGTTCATCGCGTTCTCAGATTAGCGAAGAATGTTCCGTTTAGAACAGGTGTAAGTCACGAGAAGACGAGAGCCTCCAAAGGAGATGGCTGAACTGGTATTTTATCTTAAGCGGAACCAGTAATTCTACTGATTGAAACGGACTACGTTTTGCCTTTGTGCAGTATTTGTAATTGCGGCATTTCATAAGCATAACAATGCAACATGCCCGCAACGCGATTATCGCTTGGTGCGATGGATCACATTATATCATCAATCGACATCACAGCATAACGCAACGTTTAGATCTGCAGGTTTGCAAAAATATGCTTATAGCGACTCTAACATACCCCATGCCGTTAAAGAGATTAGAGCCCGCATGCGCAAACGCTGCACACGTGAGTGTGCAAATTTGCATCTCGCTCTAAGCTCTATTTCCATCACCCATTCCGAATAGATATATTTGCTTTTAATTCTGATTGCGATTCCGCGATTTTGGGCCGGGTTTGGAAGTTTCGAAGTATCGCAATAAATCTTCAGCGTCTATAAACAGAACGCAGTTATCCAGTAGATGGGTTTTCACGCCCCCTTTACTGTGTGCCGTACAGATGGTTGATGGGGAAACGCCTGTTAACGCAGCTATGTGGCGAGGCAAAGCAACCGAGCGTCCCTGCCATGTGGTAAATCTATTTTCTGATATAGCGGTGCGGAGTTTATCAGAACGCTGTGCATTTGTTTTCATAGCGCATATTTTGCAGCACGAATTGTAAGCCGTCAACCGCATGTGCAAGTAGTCTACGTAATGTTGTTCTATAATTACATGGCACATTGCAAGGACATTCAGCCTTGGCTTGAATGCTGCAAGTCAGCCGCTCATTTGCGTGCGATTCCAGGAGTGGAATTGTAAATCGAGATGATGTTTATCGGTTCGCATTTATAAAATAGGATTACATATGGGATTAAGGCGCCAATTGAATAGAGAAGGGATTGCCCATGCTCACGGGGACTCCTCCGTGCATTTAAGGCACGTCCTTCACCGTCAGCGCCAACGGGCGATCCAGTGGATCCCCGAAGTGGTCCAAGAGGTGCATCCCGCAGACGTGTTCAAGCTGCGCTCAGAGGGGCTAGGCCTGACCAACGGGCGCTGCTTCATCGGCGAGGGAGAGACTGAATCGGAGGTTCCAGGAGAGGTCTTTGAAAAACACCTGTCCGCAATCAATTGGGAGCGGCGTTGGCACTTTGCCAAAATGAAACGGGGCGAAAAAATCTGCACAGTGCGGAGAAAAAGGAAGCAACCAGCCGTCGGCGAATTTGTAGTGAATCTGGCTCCTTGGCAAATGACGTACCTGAACAGGGAATTGGAACTGTGGGAAAAGGCGGGCATCGCGCCAGAAAAGCGGAAGGAGATGTTACTGGCTTTTTTCGAGCCACTACGTCGGACCACAGTGAAAACCTTCAAAGATGCGACGGGCTATGACGTCCTTGCGGCATACGAACATTGGGACTCAACGAAATGCCATGTAGGAATTCTGAATTCCAGAATTGGAAGTGACAATCAACTGCGCGGCGGGTCACTCAAAACAATTGGCCCATTCTCGGTTGCGGTCGCGAGAATTCAACAGGTTGGGGCAGGTGATCCGGCCGACCCCCGGCTGGGGCAAAACCTCGAAAGGTTCCGCGCGCGTCATGGCAAAGATGCGGTGCCGCTCGATATGCAGCTTCACGCTGCGCTGGACTCGAAATTTGACGAGTTGGTTGTCGCGACGGGACCTGACGCGGAAATGCGGTATGACGCTGCGAAACAACACTACAGGGAATGGAAAACAAAAGCCCGTAGGGATTCCGTTGTTCGATCTCCTGGCTCGCAACGGATTGGCTGGGAAGTCTTGCGGTTGGTGACGCCACTCTTTCCTCCGCAAGTTCAGGCAACAATTCGTTTTGCTAGAACTGCTTATCAAGCATTCCAGGTTGTTTCAACCGCACTGGATTCCATTTCAACAATCACTCAACCGCAGCCGACTAAAACCCACGAAATCACTAAATCTTTATGAACATCGCATTATCCCCTGACGGTCCGGAATTTAACGGTCCGAAAAAGAAATCTTTCGAGCAGCTTCTCAAGGATCTGAAGCCACAGTTGAGTCAGATCCCGGAAGAGATGCGTGTGCCTGCACTGCCTCCAACCGAGGCCGCTGCGAGCGATGTTAAGGAGTACGTCCGCAAGAAAATGGGTCTTCCTGTTGCCGAGACTGTCCCCAACTGGATGTTGGTAGGGAACGAATCGCTGGAACGCTCAAAAATCCGGGAAGGGCGGATTGGTGAAATAAAAGGAACAAGGGCGTTCGCGTTCTTATACCCGTACGGAAAAGCCATCAAAACAGTGTGTATCTATCCAAAGGACGGCATCTGTCCGCGGATGATTGCTAAAGCTGTGATATGGGGACAAGTGGACGAAATCCCAAGTTCAATTGCACACAGTGAGCTTATGGATGTTTCGCAGTTCTTTGTGATGAAATGCTTTAACTTGAATCAGTTAACGGATCTTCCTCTTTTAGAAAAGGCGATGGCGGACTACACGCAGAAATGCGAAGAGGAGAAGCTGCAGCTTCGCTCACGTCTGGCTTACGCAGAACGTGTACTGGCAATTCCGGCACCTAAGATTGAGATGCAGCCATCCATCGAATTGGAGCAGCTAAAAGCGGAGGCAATCCGGGAACAAAACCGGGCTGAAGAATGGAAGCTGGTTGCGCTCCTTGTAGGCGCGGTCGCGCTCATCGGACTAATCCCGACAGCTGGACTATTGCTGGGGTGGAAGGGATGGCACTGAGGTGCCAGAAAAGGACACCTACCTGTCCCTCATCGGGACACCTGATTCATTACTTATAGGTTACTTAGTAGACTTGATGGGTTCGGAGGTGGGGTTGCTTCGAATTGCACCCTTCATCAAATCAGCCTGATTGATCACCGTGGGAGGATCTAGAAAACAGACAACGGACGTTCAGAACGGTCAAAATCCGTAACCATTTTCTAACCAAATTTGGCAAGGAAACCTGCCAAAAGACAAGGGACGGCAAGGGACAGTCTCCAGAAACAGAAAACCCGTAGAGCGCTTATTTAGCGGCATCTACGGGTGTTTAAAGTGGTTGCGGGGGTAGGATATGAACCTACGACCTTCAGGTTATGAGCCTGACGAGCTACCGGGCTGCTCCACCCCGCGATTTGATTGGTCTGCAAATATGGGGCCTAGAGCTCCGATCCGCAACTGTTTTTGTTCCCTCATTTTTGCAAAAAAACGCCATCTCAAAACGAACTTTAAGAAAGGGGGGCAGCCCCGAGTCCAACTGTCATCACAAAAAAACGAGTCCCGGAAAAGTTTCCGGGACTCGTTTGGAAGAAACAATCGCTGAAACGATTAGCGCTTGGAGAACTGGAAGCGCTTGCGAGCTCCTGGCTGACCGGGCTTTTTACGCTCTTTCATGCGAGGATCACGACGAAGAAACCCTTCGGCCTTGAGAGCCGCGCGAAGCTCCGGATTGCTGTCAATCAGCGCACGCGAAACCGCCAAACGGACGGCACCCGCCTGACCGTTAAGTCCGCCACCATTGGCGTTCACCTTAAGGTCAAACTGATTCAATTGCTTAACCACTTCAAAAGGACTCAGAACGGTGTTCTGAAGAGCCTGCGTCTTGAAGTATTCCTCGAAGGAACGTCCATTGACCACGATCTTTCCGCTGCCGGAGGTAATCCGGATGCGGGCCACCGCCGTCTTGCGGCGGCCAACTGCTACATATTCAGGGGCTTGAGTCGCCATATAATAGATCGGTTAGTGAATTTCTGTGACGGGCACGGGGCTCTGCGCGGCGTGGGGATGCTCAGCACCCTTGTACACCTTCAACTTAGTGATAACGGAACGGCCGAGACGGTTGTGAGGGATCATCCCTTTGACAGCGTTCTCGATCAAAAGTTCGGGATGGCGAGCACGGCGCTGTTTCACCGATTCACTTTTGTGGCCTCCAACGTACCCAGAGAAAGTCATGTACGTCTTGGCCGTTTCCTTCTTGCCCGTGACGCGCACCTTGTCTGCGTTGATCACGACCACGAAGTCACCAGTGTCCACGTGCGGAGTGAAAATTGCTTTCTCCTTGCCGCGGAGAAGGTTAGCGGCCTTAACCGCAACGCGGCCAAGGACCTGATCGGCTGCGTCGATGACCCACCAACGACGCTGCACTTCGTTTGCTTTTGCTGAATACGTAGCCATGATTCTTCCTGTAAAAAGGGGGTGGAACCATAGGGATGACCTGAAGGGGAGTCAATTAATAATCACAGAAGGAACTCCGAAAGCGAGAATAGGTCCCAAGCCGGATCTTGCGAAGGGCTCTCTGCGAAAAACAGCAATCGCCCTTCTTTATTTTGAACTTCCCCCAGTTTGGCCTATGCCTATCCGCGGTTTGAATTTCCTATTATGATCGCTCCGAAAGATTCCATTTTCCCGCAGAGCTCCGACCCCCTCCCCAACTCGCGCCGCATTTACGTCTCCGGAGAACTTCACCCACAAATCCGCGTACCCATGCGCGAAATCTCTCTGGCAGACACCCGTCTTCCCGATGGTTCCATTGAGAATAACCCAAGTGTGTGCGTCTACGACGCCAGCGGACCCTGGGGAGACCCAGACTTCCAAGGCTCTGTGGAACAAGGGCTTCCCGCAGTGCGCAGGGATTGGATCATCACCCGAGGCGACGTAGAGGAATACGATGGACGATCTGTTTCCGCTCGAGACAACGGCTACATCTCTGAGGCGCATGCAGAAGCAGCCGCCCAGCGTTCAGGAAACTCGGCCGCTCTAAAAGCCCCAGTGTCTGCCAGTCGCCGCCCGTTGAAGGCCAGCGCCGGCCATCCCGTGACGCAACTTTGGTACGCCAAACAAGGCATGATCACTCCCGAGATGGAGTACATTGCAATCCGCGAAAACCAAGGGCTTGAGCGCTTAAGAGACCGAATCTCCGCCTCGGCTTCGAGAAATTCCCTGCTCCACCAGCACCCCGGAACCGATGGCCGCGCTGATGCACCCCAAGTTTTTCAGCGGTTCCCACAAAATCTGCCGAAGGAAATCACACCCGAATTTGTGCGCTCTGAAGTCGCTCGGGGACGGGCGATTATACCAGCCAATATCAACCATCCTGAATTGGAGCCGATGATCATTGGCCGAAACTTTTTGGTCAAAATCAACGCCAACATCGGCAACTCTGCAGTCGCCTCAAGCATCGAGGAGGAAGTCGAGAAGATGCGCTGGTCAACGAAGTGGGGCGCAGACACGGTCATGGATCTTTCCACCGGAAAAAATATCCACGCCACCCGAGAATGGATTCTCCGCAATTCTCCAGTGCCGATCGGAACCGTTCCCATCTATCAGGCCTTGGAAAAAGTCGCAGGCCGAGCTGAGGACCTCACTTGGGAAATCTTCCGCGATACGCTGATCGAACAAGCTGAACAGGGAGTCGACTACTTCACCATCCATGCAGGCGTGTTACTGCGATACATCCCGCTCACCGCACGGCGCGCGACGGGAATCGTTTCCCGAGGCGGTTCTATCATGGCCAAATGGTGTCTCGCGCATCATCAGGAGAACTTCCTGTACACGCACTGGGACGACATCTGTGAAATTATGGCCGCGTATGACGTCAGTTTCTCGATTGGAGATGGTCTACGCCCCGGTTCAAACGCGGACGCGAATGACGAGGCTCAGTTTGGGGAACTGCAAACTCAGGGAGAACTCACCACGCGCGCTTGGGAACATGGCGTGCAAGTCATGAACGAAGGTCCAGGCCATGTGCCCATGCATCTGATCCACGAGAATATGATGAAGCAACTCGAGTGGTGTCATGAAGCCCCCTTCTACACGCTCGGCCCACTCACAACGGACATTGCCCCAGGGTACGATCACATCACGTCCGCCATCGGCGCGGCGATGATCGGTTGGTACGGCACCGCGATGCTGTGCTACGTCACCCCGAAGGAGCATCTGGGACTACCAAATAAGAAGGATGTGAAAGACGGCGTTATCGCTTACAAAATCGCCGCTCACGCAGCCGATTTGGCCAAGGGCCACCCGGGCGCGCAGTACCGAGATAACGCACTTTCTAAAGCGCGATTCGAGTTCCGCTGGCAAGATCAGTTCAATCTCTCTCTCGACCCAGAAACCGCTCGAGAATTCCACGATGAAACCCTCCCGAGCGAAGGCGCTAAAGCAGCGCATTTTTGCTCCATGTGCGGACCGAATTTCTGCTCCATGAAAATCACCGAGGACGTGCGCCGATACGCCGCAGAACAAGGAGTCACGGAGGATACCGTTCTCCAGTCAGGCATGGAGGCAAAGTCCCGCGAATTCAGGGAACGCGGTGCCGAAGTCTATCACACCACGCTCTAACGCCTGAGAGCAACCTGCGCTGGGACAGGAGGTTGACTCTACTCCCAGCTCCGGAGGCCACACGCCTTTGCTGCCACTTCGGGAGTGGTCGGTTTCGCAGCCAGGGCCGCAAGGAATGAATCTTCCTCGGGAATCGCTAGAACGCCAGAAACTCGATCTGGATGTTCCAAACGCGAAAACACGGCCCGTTTAATATTGCGAAAAGGCACCTGCTTCACTCCGTAGCCCCCCGGTTGGTTGCTGCTCCAGAAGGTCACCGTATCTTCTCCATCCACGACGCCTCGGTCCACAAACACCACGGAGTGCCCCTTCTCTGAAGATCCAATCGCATCGTTCCAAAACACTTTCAGGAAATCTCCAGGCCTAGCTTGTTTCCAATCCGTAAAATTGCGCCCAAGACCAAGCTCGTGAAACAGCCGCGCCATCCCAGGACCATTTGAATTCCAACGTCCCCAGACCCCTTGGCCATCAGCTTGCCCCTCGACCATCAATTTCCTCCAAACATCCGGCGTGAGAGTCAGGTTTCCAGCCCTTTGCTCCTGAGCGAGTAAAATCATAAACACCAAGTAAGTGGCCCCCGAACAAAACGAAGGCTGCGCAGCCGCCGGACGAATTGCGGGTTTGCCATCCTCCCATGCTACCGCCGATTGCAGAGCCTCCCTTGCATCCGAACGCACAGAGTACCCGCCTCCTATCGGCAATTTCTCAACAGCCCGAATGACCGCCTCATTCCAATCCAAAGCAGTAGACTTCCAAGTTGAAGTCGGCCGCCCTCCTTTTTTTGAATCTCCCTGCCGAGCGGAATCAAGCGTGCGACACCCCGTGACAGAAAGCGCTAGAAAACCCGTAAGCGCAACGCAGCTCGAGAAGACTGCCATTGGGAGAGAGGGAAGTTTCATGCCACCACTCCTGCAACAGACCGCAAGGGAGAGCAAGCGATCGCCTTCAGGAATTTCTGAAAAATGCGGTCTTCGATCTCCACCGAAAACGATCTAAAAGGGAATCCACCCCATGCACCCCACTCTGTTCAGGTCCATTCTTGTTCTACTCGGTTTCTGTTTTGCGTTTCACGAAAGGGCCCGCTCCGCGCCTTCGCAAATTCCTCTTCCTGAAGTCTATTTTTCACCCAAAGGCGGGTGCACCGAAGCGATCGTTCGCGAGATTTCCAAAGCCAAAGAAACAATCCTCGTCCAGGCTTACTCATTCACCTCGGCCCCTATCGCGGGATCCCTAGTGGAGGCAAACCGGCGGGGAGTCCGAGTCACCGCAGTTCTCGATAAAAGCAACCGCGCCGAGAAGTACTCCGCTGCTGACTTTTTGGCCCATTCACATGTAGCGACCTTCATCGACGCCAAGCATGCCATCGCACACAATAAAATCATCATTATCGATGCAACCACGGTGATCACTGGGTCCTTTAACTTCACCAAGGCAGGGGAAGAAAGTAACGCAGAGAACCTGCTCATTCTCCGTAGTCCGGCGCTGGCAGTCGACTACACCTCCAACTTTATGGCGCACAAAGCCCACTCGGAACCCTACGATGGCCGTTGAGCCATCCCTGCCTCGCATCCGTCCCACAGACCTTCTTCTGGCCGGTCTGATCGGGGTGCTTTCAGGCTCCGCGAGCGCACTGTTTTTATCTCTGCTCGAAAAAGTCACTCGGCTTCGGCTTGAAAATACAATTCTGCTCATGGGATTGCCTTTGGCAGGTGCGCTCATGGTGTTCATCTTCCAACGATTCGGAAAAAACGCGGCGCGCGGCACGAACCTTATTTTGGAACAGATCCAAAATCCCTCAGAGGGAGTGCCAAAGCGCATGGCGCCACTCATCCTTTTGGGAACCCTCGCCTCCCATTTGTTTGGCGCTTCCGTCGGTCGAGAAGGAACCGCCGTCCAAATGGGAGGCGGACTTGCGAGCATGATTGCCGCATGGTTTGCACCCGGCAAAATCCAAGTCCTGTTGACCTCGGGGGTTGCAGCCGGATTTGGCTCTGTGTTTGGCACCCCAGTCGCAGGGGCGATTTTTGCGATTGAGGTTCCCGACCGAAAGAACCTTCATTTTCCCCGACTTCTCCCTGCACTTATTGGGAGCTTCACGGGAGACTGGACATGCCGCGCCTGGGGAATTACCCACGCAACTTATTCCATTTCTTTCACTTGGGATATTTATACCTTTCCGTTTTTATGGAAATTAGCTGCTTGTTCCGCCGCATTTGGAATCACAGGCGCCGTTTTCGTTTACGCCGCCCGCTCAGTCCAGGGAACCGCTCAACGCCTCCGCATCGCTTTGTGGCTCCGCCCTGTAATAGGAGGCATTCTGGTCGTAGCCGTCTGTCACGCACTGCACACTAACGACTATCTGGGGATTGGAACATGGAGTCCGAACCCAGAGTCTGTAACACTTTCTTCCGCTTTCATCCCTGAAGGAGCATCGCCGTGGAGTTGGCTATGGAAACTCCTTCTGAGCACACTCTGCATTGGAACAGGATTCAAAGGAGGTGAAGTGACTCCCTTGTTCTTTATCGGTGCGACCTTGGGCAACCAGCTCGCCGGACTCTTTGGAATCCCAGTCGATATCACAGCGGCTTTAGGGTTTGTCTGCGTGTTCTGTTCAGCAAGCCACACCCCATTCGCTGGAGTCATGCTTGGAATGGAAATGTTTGGGCTCTGGAGCGCCCCTCTGTTCGTTATGGGAAATTGGATCGCGAATCGGTGCTGCGGTGCGTCCCAACTCTATTCAGCACAGAAGCCCATTCGCATAGACAAGCCCCCCGCCAAAGGTAAAAACGAGTAGCGTATTGGCACGGCGTTTCCCCTTGCTGCACCCTTGAATTTTCCCTAAGCGTTGGGGTTCAACTTTATTTTCAAAACTCATGGGCAAGCAGTACAATAAAATCGAAAAACGCCGCCGCCGGGCTGCTTATCTCCAACGTAAAGCAACCAAGGCGAAGGAAATGGCTGCTAAGCCAAAGGCCCGTCGTGTGAAGAAGGCCGAAGCTGCTAGCTAGGTCTTCCGAGACTTCTCCTTTTCCCTCCAACGGCTCCGTTGGATCTGAACACGCCCCGCGCGAAATGCGCGGGGCTGTTTTTGTTTTATATGGCTTCCAAGGAAAGTCAGCGACTGCGCTACCTGCTCGTCGATGCGCATTCCGTCATTTTCGCATGGCCAGAACTCCGGTCCATGCACCAGCGCCGTAATGTTCTCGCTCGCGATGAGCTCCTCAAGCGCCTCGCCCGTTATCAAGACACTTCAGGATACCGCGTCATTGCGGTTTTTGACGGTCAAGGTGCGAGGCACTCGGAATCTTCGGAACATGAAAACCTCCAAGTATTCTACTCTTCTACCAAAGGCAGTGCCGATTCCATCATCGAGCGGTTGGTTGCGAAATACGCCTCCACCCATGAAATGATCGTCGTCACAAACGATTCTCTGGAACAGCAAACCGTCAGCTCATTCGGAGGGTCCGCCATTTCGGTAGAAACCTTCCTAGAGTGGATCAATGACGCCGAACGCCTCCTCAGCCGCCAGATTCGGAAGCTCGAACGCACACGCTAAAGTTTAAGGCTGGCCGAGAATCTTTGCAGGAATGCCCTGCTTTAATAAGAGTTCTATCAGTTCAGCATGCGCGGCGGCGGAGTAATGGTGCGCCTGCAATCCCGCCTCCAGAGCCGATTTAACATTTGGCGCTAAATCGTCTACAAACAAAGTCCTCGAGGGTTTCACGCCGAACTTGGCAATCGCGTGTTCATAAATTTCTAGATCCGGCTTCATCATTCCTGCCTCATGCGAATACACCGCGCCGGAGAAATTTCGAAAGACCTCCCACTCCGAAAGAAAGTACTCCGCGTGAAGTCCGTTGGTGTTCGAGAGGAGGTAAAGAGGAACACACCCCGCCAAGCGCTCCACCAAACGATGCGTTGCCTGCACTGGATCGAAAATCTGCTGCCAGGCAGACACCAACTCCGCACGAGATCCGGTGTACTTTAACTGCTCCGTCACCTCATCGAGAAACCTTTCGCTCGAAATCCGACCACCTTCCAACGCCTGCTTGATCGGCTCCAACCCCGAAATCAGCAAATCGATGTCCCCTCCGCAATAAGGACCGATCCGCTTCAAAGTGCGACCAAAGTCGAAATGCAATAAGACGTTTCCAATATCAAAAATGATGGCGTCGAGCATAGGTCCAAAAGTCTGAATCAGACGCCGCGCCGTCCAAAAGCGCCTTCTTGGGCTGGGCTCGTTTTTCCCACTCCCAATTGCGCTTGAATCCATTGAGCCAGTTCACGAGCGGCATCTGGCCGACCAAGCCTCGTCGCATGCCCCGCCATGCGTTTCCATCCCAAAGCCTCTCCTGAAAACAACTCCGCCACCGTCTGTGAAACGGCCTCGTTCGTCGGACAAACCACCCCACATCCATTTTGCGTAAGGAGCCGCGCATTCCCTTCCTCCTGTCCCGGAAGAACCTGCGTGATAATCATCGGAGTGCCTGCAGCCAGAGCCTCTTGCACCATGGCGCCGCCTGCCTTGCCAATCAGAAGATGATGCGCCTTCACCAACGCCGGCACATCACTGACCCAACCGAGCACTTCCAAAGAGCGTCCCAGCCGACCCGCCATGGATTCCAACTCCCTCTTCAAACCCTCATCTTTGCCTGCCGTCACAGTCAGATCAACATGACCATCCCGCAACAACCGCTCCACAAGAGCGATCGCACGAAGTGGTTGCCCGTTAATCATGAAAAGCACTCGAGGTCGAACACTCGAACTAGGATCAATTCGCACCGAGAGATTCTCCGCAAACTTTGGGGACACCGGAAACCCACTCACCTTCAGCTTCTCCCGCGGAAGCCCAGCCGCCAGCATCACATCTTGAGTGTCTTCATTCGGAACCAAAAACCGATCACTCCCACACCGGTGCCAAACTGAATTTACCGTGATCGAATCTGTGACCACCGTGAAGCATGCAGGAGTGGGTATCCCAGCCTCGAGAATCGCTTCCTTAAGAAGATAACCGTAAATTGGGTAAACAGAAACGACCGCCGCAGGCTGCCATTTACGGAGCGCTTCACAAAGCTCCCGTCTCAACGGCCCCAGAAACGGACTCACCATCGAAAACACAGGAAATCGATCGATGAGCTTGTACAGTCCAGACCAGAGCCAGGGCCGGCGGTTCACCATATCAATGTAGTCCTTGCGACTCCGCTCATAAGCCTTCCCGAATGCTGGCGCGAATAAATCCAACACCTCAGCCTTCACGCCAACTCGACTGAAACCTTCCTGCAAGCCACGGGCAGCTGCGTTATGCCCCTCCCCGTAGGCCGCACTCAAAATTAGAACGACACTCATGTCGCGCTACCACAACGGCAGAGCCCTCATCTCTCAAGCGGCAAATCTGTTACAATTGCGTGCCACCATCTACCCCACAGCCTTCCCGCCTTCACCTGCACCTCTACCGCGCCCAAAATCAGGGGAAAAACACGCAAGCGCGATTCAATTGCCCCCTCAAACGCAAAAGATAATCCCTTCGAGGAATCTCGATCGCACCAAACTGACACAGGTGCGGGGTCACCCACTGTAAATCCAGCAGCCCAAACCCCCTTTCCTCCAACCGCTCCACAAGTGCCACCAACGCCACCTTCGAGGCGTCCGTCACACGGTGAAACATGGATTCCCCAAAAAACACCCCGCCCAAAGCGACCCCATACAATCCCCCCGCCAACTGCCCCTC
>CANFNA010000007.1 GCA_947448395.1 Chthoniobacteraceae bacterium | reverse complement strand
GTCCCTGAGTTCCCACGTCTCCGGGATGTTCCAGGAAGAGATTCCAAACATCGCTTTATCGACGACATCGTTGCTGAAATCAGCTTTCACAAGAACAGTTCCTTTGGCCGCGCTTTGCGCCATTACACTTGTCGTGAGCAGGGTAAGCGTGAGAAGGAGTGGCGTTGTTTTGTGCATCGGGGTTATTTCATCTGGAAATCGGGGCTTTCTACCAAGGCGTGAAGGAAGGTTCTGACGTCGAAATCTTGCTTCTGGGATTGTTCCAAAATCCGAACAGCGAGGTCTTCGTCGGAGAACCCAAAGGGGCGTCCCAATCCAAACTCGATCAGCGCCTCGGTGAGCCCTCTTGCGATCCGCTCCGGTTTCGCAGCGATCAAATCCCGCAGTTCGAAGTAATCCTTAAAGGCAGGCCCGTTGTGAAACGCACCCGCGGGTTCGATGGGCCACTTTTTATTTCCCACGCCCTTCTTTTCGTATCCGTCTTCTGTCCGCCACTTGCCGACGGCGTCGAAATTTTCCAAACCGAAACCGATGGGGTCAATTTTGCGGTGACAAGAGGCGCACTGTGGCTGTTCCTGATGCGCCGTCAGGCGCTCACGCGTGGTGAGGAGTTTTCCCTCGAGGCGCGAAAGTTGCGGCACATTCGGCGGAGCAGGAGGCGGGGGCTCGTGCAGGAGTTTCCGAAGGACCCACGCTCCCCGTTCGACTGGGCTGGATTCCTTGCCGTTGCTGCCCATCGCTTGGATCGCGGCCATTCCGAGGAGCCCGCCACGAGGGGAGTCCGGAGCTAATTTTACAGGCCTGAAGGCGTCCCCGCTGACATCTGGGATGCCATAATAATTCGCCAGCAGTCCGTTGATGACCACAAAGTCGGACTTGAGCAGGTGTTTCAGGCTTTTGTGGTTCTGCAAAAGAGACGCAAAAGTCTCGTATACCTCCGTCCGAGCGGCAGCTTTGGTGCCCTCGTCAAAAGCGCGGTGTACTTTCGTATCAAACTGGAAGAAGTCGAGACGGTCCAGACCGAGCCACTGGTGAACAAAGGCGTTCACAAAAGCCGAGCTCCGCGGGTCTTCTATCAGCCGGTCGAGTTGTTTCGAGAGGATCTCGGGTTTAGCCAGGTCTCCCTTTCGGCTGAGGGCCAGTAACTCCGCATCCGGTGGAGCGCTCCAGATGAAATACGCGAGACGGCTTGCGAATTCGCGTTGTGTGAGGCGGCGACGGGTTGGGCCCGAACTCGGTTCGGCAAGATACAAAAATCCGGGAGAGGCGAGGACAACGCTCAGGGGCTCTTTCAGCGCATCACGAAACGAGTTTCCAGTTTTGCGCTGGACCTGAAACAACTCAATCAGCCGGTCCATGTATGCGGGTTCCGGCTTGAGATCACGGAAGGCGCGAACGGCGAAGCGCTCGAGTATGGCTCGCGCGGTCTGATTCTCTGGCGTTTCCGGATTCTGCGCCGCGAACAACTCGGCAATCGCCGGAGGGTTGGGCTCCGCGAGTGGCCCCTCCCATTCCACCCAATCAATCCAGAGCGCAGGCTCAGGGCCGACACCAGTGGCCTTACGCGCAGCGGTGTAGATTTCTTGGTCGAGCTTCACATCGCGTTTTTCGCGGACCACAAAAGTGCGCGGGCCGTTCCCGGTGATGTTTACTGGGACTTCGATGATCTGCGGTTCTTCGATTGTTCCGCTGATCTGAAAGGTGTGCATCAAGCTGAAATCCTCTGTTCCAGGGGACCGGCTTCCGAGGGCGACAAAATGCCTCTCTTCCGGAGTGCCTTTCACAGCACCGATTCGGAAGCGCAGTTTGTATCTGCCAGGCTCGACGTTTTCGACTACATGTTTTGTTTTGAGCCAGCCCGAAGGTTGATCAGGAGGTAGCGTGATTGCTTCCTCGGTGTTGACGTTGAAAATGGTGAGGTACGCACCTTTCTGCGTGAGAGGATCGTTTAAATAGCGCTCAAAGGACGGCCCGTGTTCGTCGAAGACTCTTACCCGGAACTTTGCTTCTACCTCATCGGCGATGCCTTTGCCAAAAGCGCTGGGCGGCTTGCTCCGGTCGCTGTCGAGGTAGGCTTTTGCAACACTGTACCCACCTTTGTAATAGCCGTTGTAGGTGCCACCAACCTTTGCGTTGGCGTGTAACTCGACCTCGCGGCGCTCTGTGATCGTTCTGGGTGGGGATTCCTTTGGTTGGGCTGCCCCCCCGAGTGCGCGAGCAAAGCTGTCATCGACCGCTCGGCGGCCCAGTGCCAGGTATTGTTCGAACTGATCGGATGACATAAACAGCGCGGCCCCCACCGTGTCGAAGGCTCCGGATCCGCCGTCCTTTGGCAGATCATGAACATCGATTTCGACGCCCAGTAGTTCGCGAATTGTGTTTCTGTATTCCCGCTGGTTCAGGCGGCGCATCGTAATGTTGCCGTGTTGATCGCTGAGTGTTTTCCGGGCGACCACGAGGGTGTTGGCAACGGAGTCGAGGAATTCGGTTTTCGCTCCTTTTTCTGGTTGTTTGGAGTCATCCGGAGGCATTTCTCCGGAATTGATCTGGTTTAGAATTTTCTGCCAACGCTCGGCACTTTCGACGGAGTCGAGCTTTAGCGAAACGTTGTCGAGGCGCAGTTTTCCTTTTTGTTTATCGGCATTGTGACACTCGGTGCAGTAGCTCTCGAAGAACTGACGGTGTTTTTCTGGAACGACTGCTTCATTCGCAGGAAAGGCCGGTGTGGCGGCCAGCAAAGAGGCCGCAAACCAAGAAGCGCGTTTCATCGTCTGGGTGGATCGGGAGTGGAGGTCTTAGGCCAGTAGTTCCTTCGCTACTCCGGTGCTGTCTCCGTGGCGTTCTGCCGGCACTCCGATGCCGCGTAGTAACGTCAGCCAGACATTGGCGAGGGGCGTGTTTTTGGGCAGGACGATGTGTTGGCCGAGCTTGAGGCTCGCGGCCCCGCCGGCAAGGACAGTTGGGCAGTTGTCCAGATAATGGATTGAGCGAATGTTGCTGCCGTAGGCAATGCAGCTGTGGTCAAATAAAGAAGATCCATCTGCTTCCTTAACCGCTTTGAGTTTATCGAAAAGTCCGGCCAACAGTTCGCTCTGGGCGGCGTCCCGTTTTTGCGAAGCCTCTGTTCGCTCCCCGGGTGTGTAGTGACTCATGTCGTGGGACGCGACTTTGGACCCGAGGCTTGCCAGAAGGGTCTGAACGGGCTGGCGGTATGTGATTACTCGCGTGGCATCGGTTTGAAGTGCGGCCACGATCAGGTCGTACATCACTTTAATTTCCTCACGGCCTGCGAGTCCTGGTTTGGGCTCTGGCATCGGCGCTTTTGCTTTCGGAACCGTCAACCATTGCTCGTCTTTGCCTAGACGTGTTTCGATGTCGCGGATGCTTTGGAAATATTCGTCCAATTTGTCAGTATCGGACCTGCTCAGTCCCCGTTGGACGCGTCGGGCGTCCTCGAGGACGGTATCGAGTACGCTGCGTTTTTGCTTGAGGGCGGCCTGCCGTTGTTCAAGGGGGAGCGTGTCGTCGGAGAACAGCCGGTGATAGGCGACTACAGGATTATCAAGACCAGCGACGGGTTTGCCTCGTTGATCCCAGGCCAGCGAGAGCCCCGGTCCGTGACCGGAATTTTGGACGTCCGGGGTGTTGAGTTGAATGGAGGCATAGCGTGTATCGTTCCCGAGAAGGCCTGCGGCTACCTGATCCGCAGAAATGGAATTGTGAAAACTCTGGCCCGGCTCCGCGTAACGGTTGGCGCCGGTGAGCCAGAATGTGCTGCCCCAATGCGCCTCGTTAGCGAATTTGTTCGTGCACCCTTGGACGACTGTGAAGTCTTTCTGGTGGCGTTCCAGCGGGGCTAGCCCCAAAGGAAGGGTGTAAGCAGATCCGGTTTGTGTGAGGTCCGGAAACCACGTCTCATTCGTGACGCCATAGCCGAATCCTAGAAAGACCATTCGTTTTGGAGGCGTGGTCGACTTTTCCTGCGCGAAAGCGCGGAAGCCCAAAGAGGGAAGAAAGGGCAATGCGATGAGGGAGCCCGCGGTGCTCCGTAAAAAATGACGGCGCGAGAGTGAGGATGGTTTCATGGGACGGAAGCGACCTAAGCATTATCCGGCGGGTCAGGCGGACTTAGGAGGCGCTTTGGAAAACGAGTATGTTTATGAACTGCCTAATTGAAGAAGGAGTTCGCAATGCTTCTCGATAAAACGTTAGCCATGGGGGTTTTGTGAGGCACCGTGTAAATCCGTTGTTTTGACTTCATAGCATCTGGACAAACGCGTAAGTCCGCTTGTTGCACCCCGCACGCCTACCCCTCGTGGCCGCCCTCTTGCTGCCTTTAGCGCGCCCCGCGCCGATACCTTGCTACCTTGCGCGCGACTTGCTACCTTGCGCGCGAACTTCGAAAAGCGGACGAAAAGCTAAAGGCATTTGCTTATCATTTTTTCGCATTTCAACCCTCCATGAAAAACCCCGTCAGACTCGCTCTGCTTGCCCTTGCCTTGATCCCCTGCCAGCACCTGCACGCCCAGGCTCCGGCGAGCTCTGGCACGGCGGCTCAGGCTGCGTGGCGAGAGGATTTTTCAGATCTGGAAGCATTCCAGAAAGCTTGGACGCCCTACGGATTTCTTGCCTCGGGGATTGATGCCAAACACCCCCTCGGCACGAACGTCTCTGGCGCAAAGGTGCGCCCCGATTGGTGGCAAATCGTCGATGGCGCGCTCCTTTGTCAGAATTTCCCCGAGGAGAAGCATCCGGCAGGCATCACCCACCTCGCCTCCGGTTCGAATATTCGCCTGAGTTGCCGCATCAAACTCCCGAAGGACGGCATGGGCCAATTCACCATTCGCGGTAACAATCCGATTGTGGAACGCAACTTCCATATCGCGGTGTTCCGCATCCATACCGATTCGGTGGCCGCTGCGGAAAATGATGTACTGCATCCCAAGGACTCCCCCGAGGCCACAGCCATGAAGGAAAAGGGAGATTGGAACCGGAAATTCTTCATCGCGAAGACCGAGAAACGCGAAATTGCGCCGGACGTTTGGCACGAACTCGTCATTGAGCTCCGAGGCAAGGAAATGACCGGCTTCGTGGACGGCCAAAAGGCGCTGACGTACACAACCCTCTGTGGCGATGTGCCCAAGACTAGCATTGGGCTTGCCGGTGGACGGAGCAACGCGGGGGTCATGCAAACGTGGTTTGATGACGTGCAGTTTGCGCCCCTCGAGTAGCGAGGTTCTCGGGGGAAATGCCGCTTTTCCTGCGAGGAATGGGGAAACTAATGCCGGTGGAGGTTCTGCCAGCCGTGCCAGGCCATGGCGGCGGCCAGAATGAAAAGGTGAACGCCGGACAGATACGGCGCACGGTGCACCATTATTGCCCGAAACCGTTAAAGCGGCGGGACAGGAAATAAGTCCTCCAGTGATTCCGAAAAAAACGATCTGCGGGTTGGTCACGGAGCGGTCTGCAAAACGGCGGGCAAACTTTAGCGCGCCCCAGGACGACACCCCGCACGCGAACTACGGAAACGGGGCAAAAGCATTTTCTTATCACTACGCGTTCAATCGTTGCGGGCCCTCACGCAAACCGAAACCCTCATGGTATCGATACTCTTTCTCTCTTAAACTAGCTCATTCCCATTCAGATGCTCCGCAATTTATCCTCAATCTTGTTCGGTTCGCTCGCCTTTAGTTCTCTCGCTTTGGCCGAGCCGAGACTGCCGGCTGTTTTTTCCAACCACATGGTCCTGCAGCGCAATCAAGCCATACCGGTCTGGGGACAGGCCGATGTCGGAGAGAGCGTCACCGTGGAATTTGCAGGGCAGGTGAAGTCCACGACGGCCGACGCCGAGGGACGATGGAAAGTGATGATCGATGCCATGCCGGAGCGTGCGGAGCCGAGCACATTAAAAGTCGGCCCACTGTCCTTCCACGACGTCCTTGTCGGCGAGGTTTGGTTATGCTCAGGTCAGTCCAACATGGGAATGTCGGTGGGCGAAAGTGCCGATGCCGAAAGGGAGGTGGCCGCAGCGGATCACCCGTTGATCCGCCTTTTTACGGTGGCAGCCAATCCTGCGCTGAAGCCGGTGGCGGATGTCAAAGGGGAGTGGTCGCTCTGTGCCCCGAAGAGCATTCGGCCGTTTTCCGCCGCCGCCTATTATTTCGGCAGGAAGTTGCAGGAGGAGCTGAGAGTCCCGGTGGGCCTGATTCATTCTTCCGTCGGCGGTACGCCGATTGAGGCGTGGACGCGGCTCGAGGTGCTTCACGGCATTCCCGCCGTTGCGGATAGGTCGGATGCCGAAATCGCCGAGATGATAGCCCAACCGGAAATGGTTCGACTCTTTCCGGCCGCCCGCGCGGCTTGGGAGGAGAAGCACGCCGTGCGGCCGCCGGCCATCGCGGAATCCGTCAAAGGCTGGGCGGACTTTTCTGCTGATACCACGGATTGGAAGAAGGTCCGCCTCCCTGCTCAATGGGGACAACAAGGCTTCAAATCCGGCGGCGTGTTTTGGATCCGCAAGGAGGTCGAACTGCCCGAAGCGGCCGCTGGCAAGCCATTCGGGCTGAGTCTAGTCTGGATCTCGGAGCAGTATGATACGACTTATTGGAATGGTGAGGAAATCGGCCACGCCGCTGATCTGCCGCCCGAATTCTATACGCAGCAGCGGCGGTATCAGGTGCCGGGAAGGCTCGTGAAGGCGGGCCGTAACGTCATTGCGGTGCGCATTGTCTCGGCGACGGAGAAGGCCGGCCCTTGGGTTTCCGGGCATCAGCTCGGGTTGCCTGTGGAGGATGTCGGCAAGGTGGGCGACGAATGGCTTTTGCGACAGGAGAGTGCTTTCGCTCCGCTGACCCCAGAAGCCTTGGCAGCGCGTCCTAAACCAAGTCGGATGGCGATGCGGACTGTGCCGGCCTCGCTTTACACCGGGATGATCGCTCCACTTGTGCCCTATGGATTGCGAGGCGTGATCTGGTATCAAGGCGAGAGCAATGCGCCCCGCCATGCCGAGTACCGCAAGTTGCTCACGGCCATGATTCAGGATTGGCGGGCACAGTGGGGCCAGGGCGATTTTCCATTCGTCCTGCAGCAACTGGTGAATAATGGACTTCCCTACGAAGAGGCTGATCGGCCGCGTGATAGCTGGCCCTATCTGCGCGAGGCCCAGGTGCGTGTTGCCGATGAGGTGCCCCATGTGGGGATCGCGGTCGGTATAGAGCTTGGGAGTCGGTACACGATTCACCCCGAGAATAAGCAGGATGTCGGCCGCCGTCTCGCGCTCGTAGCCTTGCAGAAGACGTATGGTCAGGCCGTTGAATCCAGTGGGCCGCGCTACCTTGAGATGAAGGTCGCCGGTTCGGAGGTGCGCCTCGCCTTCAGCCATGCTGGCGGATTGCAGGCGAAAGGCGGGGAGCTCCGCCGCTTCGCAATCGCGGGAGAGGATCGAAAGTTCGTCTGGGCAAATGCGCGGATCGAAGGCGATTCCGTCGTCGTCAGCAGTCCGCAGGTTCTTAAGCCGGCCGCAGTCCGCTATGCGTGGGCCGAGAACCCCGAGGGATGCAATCTTTTCAACGGCGCCGGACTGCCTGCATCTCCGTTCCGCACAGACACGTGGTAGGCGGATGAGGTGCGGATGCGCTCTGGGTTATCGAAGAAAACCGTATCGGCGGGAACCAACGCCTCATTTTTAGCGCGCCCCGCGCTGATACCGCGCGCGAGATGAGGAGACGGGGCGAAAAGAAAAAACCGCTTCCTGAACGCCATCCAAAAGCCATGCCGCCCCCGAGCGCACCTTGAAAATGTGGTTTTTGGATAGATTCACGTGCCTCCCTCACATCCGCTTCCTGCAAGTGAATCCGAGGATGTGTGGTTAACTCTACACTGCCCGCAACCCATCCATCACTACCTCCTCCTCCCCGATGCGTCCCTTTCCCTATCTCCTCGTAGCCCTCGGATTCGGCACCCTTTGCGCAACCCAAAGCCCGGCTTTGGGGGCGCCCGTGCGTGTCCTCCTCCCAGGCGCAAACACGCCCGGCGCGAGTAAACTCGCCCTCGAAATCGGCCCCCTTCTGACTCAAAACGGCGCCACCTTTGAGCCTCTGGACGGCTTCCCCTCGGATGCTCAGCTCCAGAAAGCGGATGTCGTCGTCCTCGCGGGTTCCGATTTCAAGGCGTTTGGCAATGAGGCTCAAGTCGCGCTCGAAAAGTTTGCGCGCCGCGGGGGCGGCGTCGTCGCGATAGGAAGCGCGCTTGGTGCAGGGGACTGGATGAAGGGCATCGTGGGCGGAGCGTCGACTCCACAGAGCCGCAAGTTCAGTAACAAACTCATGTTTATGCCGGTGACGGATGCGCATCCGCTCACACGCAACGCCTCCGCCTTCGATCTCGACGACGAGACGTGGTACGATCTTTCGACCGACCCCGCCATCAAGGTGCTTGCCTCAGCGTTCACCCCAAAAGTGACTTCCAAAAAGGTGGACCCGCGTGCCCCAGAAAAACTCGACCGGGCGAATGTTTACGATTTGCAGCCCCAACTTTGGACCTACGAAGCCCCCGACTCCCATCGCGCCGTCGTGCTGATGCAGGAGAAGGAAAACGCCTTCCACCACGCGAGTATCCGCAGCTTTGTGCTGCGCGGAATCGCCTGGGCCGCCAAACAGGAAAACGCCGATGCTTTCTGCGCGACAGCGGATCTCGCTTCCCTGCGCTACCCCAAGGACGGGGCACGCACTGCGGCCGACACGGTCAAATCGCTGGAGCTTCAACCCGGATTCAAGGCCTCCGTGGTGGCGAGCGAACCGCTCATCAACAAGCCCATCGCCATGCAGTGGGATGGCCAGGGGCGTCTTTGGGTCGCTGAAACTCCCGAATACCCCAATGGGCGCCGCCCCTCGACCGCAGAAGACTGGAAGGAAACGGGCGTCCTCAAACCCGGCAACTACGATCGCCCTGCCACGGACCGCATCAGCATTCTGAGCGATCCCGATGCGAGCGGGGTCTTCACAAAAAAGACGGTCTTCCATGAAGGACTCGAGCTCGTCACTGGTTTCTGCCTGTATGGAGATGGCGTGATTGCGGTCGGCCAGCCCGACATCGTCTTCATCCACGGACAGGGAGAGAAGCAACGCGTCGAACGACTTTACACAGGGTTCAAACCCGGAGACACCCACTTTGTCGCCAATCATTTTATTGTCGCGCCGGACGGCTGGATTTACGCAGACACGGGAAGCGGTTCGGCTGTTGAGTCGGTCACGCACCCTGAAATCAAGGCCCAGCTCAGCTCGGGAATGTTTCGCTTTAAGCCAGACGGCTCTGCCATCCAGCAGGTTTCCTCCAAGGGAGGCAATGGGTTCGGAGCGGATGTCACAAGCGACGGAGAACTGTTTTTTAATCAGGCCACCAGCGGCAACCCAGTCCAGCACGTTGGACTCCCTGAGTGGATCCTGGCAAAAGGCGCCTCAAGCGATCTGAAAACCGGCGCGCAAAGTGTGATCGAACAGCGCAAGGTCGTCCGGTCTGACATGCCCGAGCGCGGTCCTTTCATGCAAATCGACGTCGTCGGTGGCTATAGTTCCTCCTGTGCGAGTACCGTGAACGAAGGCGGCGCATGGCCGGCGGAATGGAATCAGGGAATTTTCTGCACGGAACCCATCCTTGACATCATCCACCACGAAAGACTGGTCCAAAAAGATGCCACCTTCACCGGTGAAATGCTCAACCCCAACACCGAGTTCATTCGCGCCAAAGACTTCTGGTTCTTCCCTGTCGACGTGCAATTCGGCCCCGACGGCGCCATGTATGTGCTCGATTTTTATAACCCCATCGTTGCGCACAGCGACACCCGCGGACCGCAACACAGCCGCGCCGGAGCTAGCATCCGCCCGGACCGTGAACACTATTTCGGACGCATTTACCGAATCCAACACGACGCAGCCAAACCACTCACACGCCCCAATCTGGAGCAGGCGGACACCTTAGCCCTCGTCGCCCAGTTCACGCACCCCAACCGCTGGACACGGTTCACCGCACACCGCCTCCTTTTGGACCGGGCAGACGCTGGGCAGGCTGTTCCCGCCTTAACCGCAATGGCCGAGGGCGAGAAATTTGCTCCCGCACGCATCCTTGCACTCTGGGCCTTAAAGCGTCTGGACCATCTCACGCCCGAAACCCTTCAACTCGCGCTCCGGAGTGAGAACGCCGGCGTCCGCAAATCCGCCCTGCTGGTTGTCGAATCCCTAGGCGCAAAGAATGCCGCAAACATTGCGTCGTTACTTGATGACGCTGACGCGCGAGTGCGCCTCACAGCGCTGCGAGCGATGGCTTCCAGTCCGCTGAATGAAGAAGGCGCAAAGGCGCTTCTCTCAACGCTTCCCAAACTTTCTGACCCCTGGTCACGAAGCGCCGCAATTGCAGCCGCGTCCTCAAACCCACGCCCCATCCTCGAAGCGGCCCTCGCCTCAGCCATGGCACCAAGTAACGCCCTGCTTGACTTGGCACACTCCCTGGCACGCTCCCTCGCGGAAGCAAATCAGCCCGAGGCGCTCGTGGGTATCGTAAATGCAGCGGCAAAAACGCCAACTCACTCAGAGGCGCTTGCCCGCACGGTTCTCGACGCACTGGCCTCGCTTAAAACAACCGCCCCCGCAGACCTCTCACCCGTCCGCGCCGCCCTCAAATCCCTCCTTACCTCCTCCAACCCGTCACTCTCAGCCACTGCAATGCCCATTGCCGCAGCTTGGACAAAGGGGGAATTCACGAGCGAAATCACGGCCGCCATTGAAGCCGCTCTCAAACTCGCAGAAGACCCCCAATCTTCCGCCCCGCTCCGCGCCTCTGCCGTCCGCGGTCTCCTCGGCGTTCGCAAGAGCGACCCCCGGATTCTGGATCGGATGCTGGCGCTCCTCGACACAAAACCCGAGGACACACTCGCGGTGGAGATGGTGCGCGCGCTGTCCTCGGATGAGGACGCGGATTTGGGCAAACGTCTGATTCCCTTGCTTCCAACCCTGTCCCCCATTGCTCAAAGCGCTTTGTTTGATGCACTCACAGGACGGGTCGTTTGGGCGAACGCGGTGCTGGACGCTCTGGAGGCTAAAACACTGAAAGTCACACTTTTGGGCCCCACTCGTCTGAGTAAATTGCGCCTGCATCCGGATGCCACCACCTCCAAACGGGCAACGCAGGTAATCAGCACACTCGGCAGCGGAACGAACCCCGCCAAGGACGAGATCATCGCAAGGCTAGAGCCCGAGATTACGGCCAAGACGGGGAACCCACAAAAGGGCCGGGAGCTCTTTAGCGCAGCCTGTGCGACCTGCCACAAGTTTAACAACGTGGGCATGGAAGTGGGCCCGGTCCTTGATGGTATCGGCGTGCATGGAATCCACGAGTTGCTCATCCATGTGGCAGACCCCAGCCGGGTCGTCGATAATGAGCATAGGACGTGGAACATTGCGCTTAAAAACGGCAACTTCGCCACTGGGATCATCGCACGTGAAAACGACCGTTCCCTGCTTCTGAAAATGGCAGGAGGTGTCACCCAGGATATCGTTCTCTCAGACATCAAGCTGCGGCAGGAAGTCCCGCAATCTCTGATGCCAGAGGGATTCGAAGCCCTTGGAGCCGATGGATTGCGCGACATCTTTGCGTATCTGAGCGGAGGCAACTCCAAATTTCGCGCCCTGAATCTCGGCAACGCCTTCACCACCGATACCGAAGGCGGCGGTCTCTACGCATCCCGCGCCGCCAAGGACGACAGTGTGCGCCCCCTCAAATTTGGAGTGGTGACGGCGGAAAACGTGCCCTTCTCGCTCCCAGACCCCAGCACCACACAAAATGGAGGGAACGTCATTGTCCTCAAAAACAGTGATGGCAATTCGTATGCATCGACGCTGCCACAACGGGTCGAAATTCCGGTCGGATTCGCTGCGGGAAACCTGCATTTCCTGAGTGGTATTGCGGGCTGGGGCGGAACGCCCGAAATGCACAAACCTGCGATGAAAGTGACCATCGAACACAACGACGGGCCAGCACAGGTCGAAGAGCTTTACTCCGGAGACATCTTCATCGACTACAACTCCAGCCTCGAGGTCCCTGGCTCCAAGCGCGTAACCGGTCTTCTGAAGAGGCATCACGTCAGGTACTTCTCCCTCCCAGTTTCCAACCGCTCAACGATCCGCAGGATCGTGCTTGAGAGCTATAAAAACGGCATGGCCCCGACGACGTTGGCCATCACCGCTGACACGGATACCCCAAAACCCCGTGAGAAAGCAGAAGCCAAACCAGCGGCTCCTACGCCTGCCCCAGTCGCTGCGCCGCCAGCGGATCTGCCGAAATCCGGCGAGACTCTGCCCGCAAAGGCCTCACCCGGTCTCATTCGCGCATTGCTCATTGGCGGAGGCAGCTCCCACGACTTCGAACGCTTCTTCCACCAAGCGGATGCAGCAACCCTTCAGGAAGGTGGAAAGATCCTGACTGCATACACGTCAAACGCCCAAGAGGCGGTCGCACTCATGCCAAACGCCGATGTGATTGTCCTGAGTGCCAATCATAAATCTTTCGGAACGCCGGAATTTCAAAAACCCCTCAACCTGTTTGCCGATGGCGGCCACGGTATCGTCGTGGTGCATGCGGGCTCATGGTACAACTGGGCACCCGTGTCAGGGTACAATCACCGCTTTGTGGCGGGCGGCGCGCGCGGGCACGGCAAGGGCCAGTTTGCGGTGTTTAACAAACAACCGAAACACCCGGTGATGGCAGGCGTCCCTTCGGATTTCAAAATCGTTGATGAACATTACCGCATTATCCTCGAACCCGATGCCGAGGTCGAAGTCCTCGCGGAGACGGAACCAGAGACGCAGACGCAACTGCCCTACCCGTCTGTTTGGGTGGTGAAAGACCCAAAGGCGCGGATCGTGGGGATCGGCCTTGGCCACGGAGAAGAGGCGCACATGAACCCTGCGTATCGCGCTTTGATCCGCAACGCGGTGCAATGGGTGTCTGGCAAATAGAGCGCCGTTTGGCTTGCTCAACGCCGCTCTCTTGCCGCTACCTGAATCCGAAATTAGACCGGAGCTTCGGATTCATTGCCAAGAACTGCAGGCTAGACGAAACACGATGCTCAAGTAGCGGTTGACGATTCCGCCGCCGCGCCGCGGCAGGACACGATAACTACCTTGGGTCGTCCCGACTCCCACCACAGACCAACGGTAGGAGGCAAAGCTCCTTTTTAAGTCCCAGCACCACTCCCAAATTCGGGTCGAGAAAAGGGAGCGGCGAGGGAGACTACGCATGCGAAGAGTGAATGCATGGCTCACCGTACCGTCACCCCGTGGGCTGCGAGTTCCTTGAGAAAATCCGGCGGCGAGGGCGGGCTGATTTGGAAATTCTTGAATAGGCCGGTGCGTCGGCGCAGCAGGACCATCTTTCTCGGGTTCAGGGTGTTGGTCCAATGCTCGTTCCAGAACACCCAATCATACGCGGCCCACTCGATGTCACTCAACGCGACCTTGCGCACGGTCCACCCATAGACGCGCACCCGCACATGGGCTTCGTCAACGGTGAAGGTGATTCCCCAGAAGATCGCATGGATAAGCACTCCGTTCAGGGCCAAGGCGACGAACAAGAGCAGCAGATGCAGAAAGACCTCCATTTGATCGGAAAACATAGGGCTAATCGGACGGACTTAAACCCAAAACCAAGCCCACGCCTTCGTCGAACGCGACGGCCTTTAGCGCCCCCATACAATGCCGCGTACGGAATTGGGTGTCCATCCAAGGGCTGGCGCGGACTGTTGCACGTTTGGTTCGCCGGCGGCCTCAATGAAACGGAGGGCGCGCGGGTGTGCCGCGCTCAAGGACTGCCTGGGAAGGCTAGCACCAAAAGCGTTGGAACTGATCTGCCAGCGCTACTACCTAGCGCAACATGCCCAAAGAAATCGCGAGGCGTTTGTTGAACTCGGTGCCAGCTTCCGAGAAGCTGGCGCACGGGAAGAAGCCCCGATTCGATTCATGTGCAAAGTCTACGTTTTTGAAGGTAAGCCGACCAGTGTTGCCGAATCCTGGCCACCGGCGACGGATCAACCCATCGGGAGCGGCGCCCAATTTTACCTCAGCACACAACGGGCAACCTCCGGTTGGAAAACCGTCAGCCCCCGGTGCGTGCTGCCGCACTCTGCTGGCTTTCTTGTTGTGCAGATCGGCGCCGGCAGTGCCGGGCGCTCAGACCAACACTCCCCACAACTCGGCGAGCAGTTTGCAACCGACATCCGGCTCACGCTTCACACCCATCCCTCTCATGCTGAAACTACCGCCCGCTAAATTTTTTGCCGTTTGCATGGTCGTCTTTTCCTTGCAGTCCGTTCTAACGGCGGCACAACCGCGCGCCTTTTTGGAAAAGCACTGCTCCGAGTGCCATGACGAGGACACCAAAAAAGGCGGCTTTAACCTCACGGCGCTCGGCTCCGAGCAACAGGAATTGGATCGTTGGATCCGCATTCACGACGTCGTCGCCGGCGGGGAGATGCCGCCCGCCAAGAAAAAGGTCCGCCCGCAAGTTGAAGAGCAAACGGTCTTCCTCTCGGAACTGGATGCTCACCTAAAAGAAGCCGCCTCAAAAGTCCGTCCGATCCGCACCCAGCTGCGGCGGCTCACCCGAAAAGAGTTCCAGAATTCCCTGCAGGACCTCCTCGCTTTGCCTCGGCTCGAAATCACCCACCTTCTTCCAGCAGACGGGCGAGTGGCCGGATACGACAAAATAGCGGGTGGTCTTGACCTCTCGCCCGGCCATCTCGCGGCCTATCAGGAGGCCATTGAGAAGGCCCTGGATGCGGCCATCGCCACTCGAAGCACGCCTCCACCCGTCTACCAAAAGCGGATCTATCCCGCGGGGCTCTTTAAGTTCGGAGCCAATCTTGAGCACGGTCAGTACGTCCTTCTCAAAGACAAGGCGCCGGACCCCACTCTGCCCGTGCGAGGCGGGGAGGACGATAAACAAGGCCATGTAGGATTCGAAGGCGCGGACCTTCCAGAACGCAAGCAGCTGGTCAAGGAACTCAAGGTCAGCCAGGACCAGGGCGCAGTTGGCCTGCTTAATCCTAATCTCGGGGGTTACGAGGCAGGCATGAACGTCTCAGCGATCTACCCTGGAATGTACCGCTTGAAGGTGTCCATCTGGGGGTTCCAATGGAAGGACGCTCGCCCCAATCCTTGCGCCGCGCCTCAGGCCGCCGTGCTTCGCGCTCATGAAGAAGGCAAACAGCAGGAGGGCGGTCGCGTGCTTTCAACATTCACCGCCCCGTCGATGCAATCCAAAGAAGGCGAAATCCTCACTTGGCTGGATGCCCACGAGTCCATCGTTTTCGACCCAGTGTCTCTCCCTTGGAACGGACTGCGGATCGGCCAGATTGCGGGCCGGGCACAGAAACACGTTGGGCCGGGAGTGGCGCTCGATTGGTTTGAGATCGAAGGACCGCTGAACGCGCAATGGCCCCCCTCCAGTCACCAGCGCGTCTTTGCAGACCTGCCCATTAAGCCCTTTTCAGCGGGAACCGGTGTTACCCCACCCCGACGCGAAAAAATCCGGAGTGTCGGCGGCTATCTTCCCAATTACACAACAGACCTTCCTCCCAAAGACCGTACCCCTCCGCTGGAGACGGTTTATTCGGACAACCCCGTCAAGGATGCCAGCCGTTTGCTTGCCAGTTTCCTCCCACGCGCCTTCCGCCGGGATGTCAGGGAGGCGGAAATCGAGCCGTATCTAGAATTGCTCCAGAGACGTCTTAGGGACGGCGATTGTTTTGAGGACGCCATGCGCCGGGTTTATGGTGCGGCACTCACCTCGCCGGAATTTCTTTTTCTCGCGGGCGATGCAAAAGACGAAACAGACTTTTTTGCTAACAATGAAAACTTCGCCCTCGCTTCCCGCCTCTCTTACTGGCTCTGGAACGGACCGCCAGACGAGGCACTCCTTGCCGAGGCCCGCACCCGCTCGCTCTGCAAACCCGAAGTGCTCAGAACCCAGATTGATCGTCTTCTTGCGGACCCCCGCAGTCAGGCGTTCTACGAGGATTTCGCACGCCAATGGCTTGAGCTGAGCAGACTCGAGGAGACCACGCCGGACCCTTTGCTTTACCCTGAGTACCGTTTCCTGCTGCACGAGGGTTTGGCCGCCGAGACCCCCGCTTTCCTGCGTGAATTGATCACGAACGACCTGCCAGTCCGCGCGCTGCTCAAGCCAGGATTCGCCATGCTCACCCAGCGTCTCGCCGAGCATTACGGAATTCCTGGGGTGGAAGGTGTGGAGCTCCGCAAGGTGGCGGTGCCGCCCGAGAGCCTCCGGGGCGGCCTGCTCGGTCAGGCGGCCATCCTCAAACTCACGGCAAACGGCACCACCACTTCCCCAGTTAAACGCGGCGTGTGGGTGTCCGACCGTCTGCTCAACGATCCGGCGCCGCCGCCGCCCCCCGGCATTTCGGCGATTGACCCCGACACTCGCGGCGCCACAACGGTGCGTGAACAGCTGGATCGACACCGCAGCGATCCAAGCTGCGCGGCGTGTCATGCAAAAATCGACGCCCCAGGCTTCGCCCTCGAAGCATTTGATCCGGTGGGTGGTCTTCGCGAACGCTACCGCTCCAATGGCAAAGGAGAGGTACCACCCGAAAAGGGAACCACTGCTTGGCGAGTGCAGTACAAGCTCGGTCCGCAGGTTGATCCGAGTGGAAGGCTGCGCGACGGACGCCCCTTCAGCAGCACCGCAGAGTTTGTTTCATTGCTCGCACACGATGAGGAGAAACTCGCCCGCGCGTTCGTCGCCCATCTTTCACGCTACGCCACCGGTACTGAGGTGAACTACTCCGACCGTTCAAAAATCCAAAGCATTGTCGACGGTACAAAAACCACTGGTTACGGCCTTCGCTCGATGATTCATGCTCTGGCTCAGAGCCCTTTATTTAACCCCCTTAACCCCGCATTGAAATGAATCGTCGTGATTTTCTTTTGGCCGCTGGAGCCTGCATCGCTCTTCCCTTCCACGGAAGGGCCGCGGAAAAGCAACCACCCCGGCGGCTGCTCGCCATTCACGTGCCACTGGGCATGATGCCAGACTTTTTCTTTCCCAAGAATGGCGAACGCTCCAGCCCGTACTTGGATGCTCTTGCGCCGCACCGAGGCCAATTCACCACCTTTGCCGGACTGTCCCATCCGGGCGTCGACGGCAACCATCATGCGGGCCAGTGTTTTTTATCAGGCGCGCCCCATCCGGGCCAGCCCACTTTCCGCAACACCGTTTCGCTCGATCAGCTCGCGGCGGAAAACATCGGAGCCGATACGCGCTATCCGTCGCTTGCGCTGTCGGTGCGCAAAAACGAGCAATACATCGACTCCGTCGCGGTGTCCCGCTCAGGCGTCGTTTTACCGGCGGAGAGCAGCGCCGAAACTATGTACAGGCGTCTATTTGTCGCCGGCACACCGGACGAAAAAGCCGCTACGATGCGGCGCATCGAGTCTGGCGGCAGCGTGCTCGACCTTCTTCTTGATAAATCCAAACGCTTGGCGAAGAGCTATGACTCCACGGACCGAAGCCGCCTCGATCAGTACTTCCAAAGCATCCGAGAACTCGAAGGCCGACTTCAACGCAGCATTGAATGGGAGAACCGCCCTAAGCCAGAGGTTGACTATCCGCAACCAAAGGACATCGCCGACGCAAACGAGGTCATAGCGCGCTCGCGCCTGATGTTCGACTTGATTCGTCTCGCACTACAGACCGATAGCACGCGCGTAGTCACGCTTACACTCAGCACTTTCTCAGTCGTGCCACACCTGCCGGGAGTTAAAAGCGAAACCCACAGTCTCACGCATCACGGCAACGAGCCCGAGAAGATCGCTGAACTTCAAAAAATCGAGCTGGCTCAGATGACCCTATTTGGAGAGATGCTCAGTGCACTACAAGCGGTCCAAGAATCGGGAGGCACGCTTCTGGAAACCACGCAAGTTCTCTACGGCAGCTGCCTTGGCAACGCCAACTCGCACAGCAATCAGAACCTCCCCCTGATCCTCGCTGGCGGCGGGTTCCGCCACGGACAGCACCTTGTATTCGACCCGGCAAACAACACGCCTCTGGCCAACTTGTACGTTAGCATGCTCCAGCGGCTTGGCGTCGAAACGGACAAGTTTGCGACAAGCACGGGTTCACTAAAGGGACTCGCGACCTGATGGGCGGCGGCCTTTTCTCAAACTCCATAAAACCTTCATCGAATCTTCTTAAATGCCCCCTCAGTCATGAAAGCATTCTTCCTCTTACTTCCCCTCTTTTTTTCTTTCTCTTTTTCTCACGCCGAGCCACCGCCACGATCGGTCTCCGGGATTTATCCAAGCCTCGCCATGTTCAACAAAGAGGGCGAGTGCGGCACTGGCGCAGTCGTACCTTGGGCCGGCCGCCTCTGGGTCATCACCTACGGACCGCACCTCCCCTTCGGCTCCTCCGATAAACTCTACGAAATCACCTCGGACCTCACCCAAATCATTCGTCCCGAAAGTATCGGAGGCACCCCCGCCAACCGGATGATCCACAAGGAATCCAACCAACTCGCTATCGGTCCTTACCTCATCGACTCCGCAGGCAAGGTGCGCGTGATTCCTTGGCAAAAAATGCCTGGCCGCCTCACTGGCTCCGCGCGCCATCTCACCGATCCCGCTAACAAGCTCTACTACGCCACCATGGAGGAAGCCTTGTACGAGGTGGATGTGCATACCCTCCAAGTTCGTGGCCTCATCAAAGACGGCAACCCCGTTCCCAAAAGCGTCTCCACCGCCGAAGACCATCCGGCCCCCGTCTCCTCCACCCTCCCCGGCTACCATGGGAAAGGCCTCTACTCCGGCCAAGGCCGGGTCGTGTATGCCAACAACGGCGAAAATTCTCCACTCGCCCGGATCGATCCCACCATCCCAAGCGGCGCCCTCGGGGAATGGAAGGGCGCGGGCGAATGGACCCTCGTCCGCCGCAACCAGTTCACCGAGGTCACTGGTCCGGGAGGCATCTTCGGTTCTTCCTCCCCCGAAACGGACCCCATCTGGACCGTAGGCTGGGACTCCAAATCGCTTCTCCTCATGCTTTTGGAAAAAGGGGAGTGGCAGACCTTCCGCCTCCCTAAATCCAGTAACTCCTACGACGGCGCCCATGGCTGGAACACCGAGTGGCCCAGAATCCGCGACATCGGCGAAACCAACCTGCTGATGACGATGCACGGTGCGTTCTGGCACTTCCCAAAAACATTCGACTCCACCCACTCTGGGGGGATCACGCCGCGCTCCAACTACCTCAAGGTCATCGGCGATTTCGCGCGCTGGAATGACCGCATCGTCTTCGGCTGCGACGACACCGCCAAAAGCGAGTTCCTGAACAAACGCAAACTCAAGGGCGATCTCGCCGCCCCGGGCCAGTCCCAGTCGAATTTGTGGTTTGTTGCACCCGATCAACTCGACCACCTCGGCCCTGTGGTGGGACGCGGCACCGTCTGGGCCAATGAATCCATTCCAGCGAACCAGCCCTCCGACCCCTATCTCTTTAATGGCTACTCCCATCGTTGTCTCTTCCTCTCCCACCAATCCTCTTACCCCGTTCGCTTCAGCCTCGAGGTTGATCGCGATGGTTCGAACCATTGGACCCCACTCAAAACCCTAGAACTGCCGGCCTCGGGCTCTCTCACCATTCCCTTGGACCCGAAAGAATCTGCGGCCTGGATCCGCCTGCGCCCGGAATCGGAGGCCAAATCCGTTAGCGCCTCCTTTGTGTACCGGAACGCAGACACGCGCCCGCAAACCAACGCCCCCCAATTCGCTCCCATCGCGCAAGACAGCGGTTCCTGCGACTTCGGCGGCCTTCTACTGACCACGGGCAAAGACACGCGCAAACTCCGTGTTTTGACCAAAAACAAAGCCGGCACCCCCTTGTGCTACGAGCTGGATGGGAACCTCCAATTCCAACCAGTCGCCGATCCCAGCGCATTGGATGAAATTTCTAAAGCCACCGCCATACCCGAGGGCGTGATCTCCACCGATGCAGCATCCGTTGTGTACGAGGACGGCAAAAAACGTTGGCGCCTTCCGAAAGGCAACGCCGAGATGGAAAAACCCAGTCCCTTTGGAAAGGAACGAATTTGCCGCGAGGTGTCTACCGAACGCGACCTGTTTAACATGCATGGCACCTTTTATGAGCTGCCGGCCGAAAACGCGGGCGGCTTCGCCAAAATTCGTCCCGTGGCCACCCACAACCTGCGCATCCACGATTACGCCTCCTACCGCGGAATGCTCGTACTCAGCGGACTCAAACCCGACGCTAAAGCGGACTCCCACGTCGTACGATCCGAAGACGGCGGATGCGCCCTGTGGCTGGGAGCCATCGATGACCTGTGGGCTCTAGGCAAACCTCGCGGCCACGGCGGTCCCTGGCACGACACGGAAATCCAAGCCAACACCCCGAGCGACGCCTACCTGATACACGGCTACGATCGCAAAAGCCTGACCCTTTCCCATCACTCCGGTAGCCCCGTCACATTCCGCGTGGAAGTCGACCCAACGGGCGACGGCACATGGCTTCCCTACCAGGAGTTCACCGTGAAAGCGGGTGAGACCTATCGGCATCCCTTCCCAGAATTTTTTTCCGCGGCATGGGTCCGTTTGGTGAGCAACATCGCGACCAAGGCCAGCGCGGAGTTTCTTTATGAGTAGCAAGGGCAGGCGCGCGGTGGGCAAAGCTTGCAGATCTCCCCGCCCGCGCGCGAGCCGTAGGAATGGAGCGAAAACCAAATGCTACCAATAGCCGCCCCCTCCGAACGCAGGCCGATTTTAATAACTTAAGCGAAGGCCGTTTTCCGCCGCTTCCCGCTGGCTATCGTCAAGGACCGGGAGGAGGAGCAACTTTTTGAGCGCTATTGCCATCCAAGGTGTGCTCCGGGAAAAGCGCGGGACTTTAGATTTTTAAAAAGATCTTCCGCCGGTAGAGCCAGAAGCAGAAAGACCAAAGCACTCCGACAACAAAAAGGCTCTGCATTAACCCCCCATAGGGACCCTCAAAAAGCGTGTTCCCAAGCCATGTACGGCCTGTCGAGCGGATCCAGCTACCGGTGAGTTGGTAGGCCATATAGATTGCTATCGAGTTCATCCCCACGACCACTAGTGGGAAACTCCACCGCTGGTATCCGCGAATATCAATGAACCAATAAAAAAGAGCGAATACCCAAAGCACCACGGCGCCGCTGTAAAAAGCCCACGAGGGCGTCCAAAGTTTTTTAATCACCGGACAGATTGTCGTGCCCGTCGTAATAGCCAGCAGCAGACAAATAGCGCCGGCCTTCAGCAACCAGCGAAGCTTCTCGCCGGGGGCCCGCTCGCTGCGAAGGGATTCACCCGCCATCAACCCCAGAATCATGGTAATCAAGGCGGGTACAAAGTTGAGGGTCTGGTAGCCGCCCTTATCGAAGACGAAGGGTTTTTCCCTTGGAAACAGGTTCAAAAACCATTGGTCAAAGTGGGCGGCGAAGTTTGCATTCATGTTCCAATGCCCCCAGAAACCTGAGAGCACAGCCTCCTTGGCCTGTTCGGCGGAAACGCCCAGGGCGGCGTAATCGGTCCCAGGCCCTGCAATGGGTGTGACAGCGAAGGCCGCCCACGAGGCAACGCAGATCCCCAAAAGGGCCAAGATTTGGACCCTTGGGGTGCGCCCCGCGAGAAACGTCAAAAACACGTAACCAAGCCCAATCTGAGCCAATACATTATGAAATCCGAACACCGGCTGCTTGTTGCTGCCGGTGGTCAAAAAAACCCCAAGGGCGACAAGCACAAAGGCTCGCCAAACCAAATGCAAAAGCTGACTCCTTTTGTCCTGCCCCTCCGCCGAACGACGCGACTTCGAGAAGGGAACGGCCATGCCGACCATGAACATAAACGACGGCTGTATCATGTCCCATGCGCCTCCCCCCATCCACGCCACGTGTGTCGTATGGTATTTCAAAAATTGCCATATAGGCGAGTTCGGATGCTCCTTGGCAATCTGCGAAACGCCCAATCCAGACGAGGCCATGAAGAGCATCGTGAAGCCGCGATAGGCATCCAAAGAAACCAAACGTTCAGAAACAGCGGGAGATTCAGAGGAGGAACTCATGGGGGAATTCCTCGTGGCATCTCACAAATTACAGAGCCATGCGATCCTTTTGCTCTCGCCAACCGCCATGCCGCCAACTCCGGCAGCGATGAGCACCAACTACGGCTCGCTTCTGGCTCTCCTAATTGGAAGTGGTGGATGTTTCCATAAGGTTTAAGATCGCGGGGTCTCGCGCCCCTCATCAGCCTCATGCCATCAACCAATTTTGGATCGCCGATTTCCCAGCGCACCCATCACTTCCGTGAGTGAACAAATCCTTATTCTGGAAACTGAAAACGATCTCGCCATGAGATTGCTAGACGACGCTCTAGCGGAGGCCGGCATCCCCCATTTCATCGTCGAATTCACAAAATCCGGGGCTAGTTTGGAAATGCCATGCGCCCCTTCCATGGGCAGGGGATATAGATGGCGAATCACGGTCTTCAAGGAGCAGCACAAAGAGGCCGAGGCGGTTCTGAAGCGGCTGCCCACAGATGCCTCATCCAGCCGGAATCCATCGACTGAAAGTACCATTTCCGCAAAAGCCGAACGGTGGAGGACCTATTACCGAGTGTTACGATTGCTGACCGTCATCGGACTCGCGCTGGCCTTTTATTTTTTCAGCCGCTGATTGCGCCTCTCCGAGAATTCATGCAACACGGCCTCTGCTGATGCAATCTCCCCTCTCACTCCAGCATCGCCGAGTGATGCTGCGAGCGCGAAATCCCTCGCTTGGAAGTTCCCAGTGTCCCACTGCTGGTTAGCGAACCTCCCGCGGCCCACCCTTGTCTTCTTCAGCGAAACGCGCCAAGCGGTTCGATAAAATCAGAAATGTCGGAGCCCACAGGCCCACAAAAATCCCGAATCGCTCTGCGTGCGCTTGGGATTCAGGTTGTTGGCCGCCTGTCATAACCCAAATGGCGATGGAGCCTGCGATCGACGCAAAGCCGAGAATAAAACAAAGACCGCTCAGCTGTTTGATTTGAGTGATTTTCATACGACAGGATCAAAGAACGCATTTGCAAGTTGCGGCGCATGCCTCAGGACCAACTCTCAAGCGCTCGCGTGAACGAATATCGAATTTTGAGTTCCTCCAGCGCGTATGAATTCGCGGACCCCAGCGGCTCTCTGCGTCTCGTGATCTGAGGAAATAGAGCGAACGCCACTCTGTTTATTGCCGATCTCCCTACTCGCCTCTGGTTCCAGCTAAATTTGCCTTCTTCGTCCCCAGCAAAACCGAAGACTGTGCGACCCGAATTCGTCCATTAACGCGAATTCACAGACCCGATCTCAAAACGCCTTGTGGACTGAACACTGTGCGATCTCGCATGCCAGAAAAGCCGGCGGCGCAATTTAGCCAGAAGCTTCCTTATAAGGGCCTTCGGAACCTCCCTTAAAAGCAGCTCATATCCAATGATTGGATACCGCCGAAACAATAAAGCAAGAATCGCTGGAACTTGTTCATGTCCCAAATTAAAGGCTCCTTGCAGAAGGTAGTAGGCATAGTTGCGAACCCCAACTCTCAGCGGCTTCCGATAAGAAGGGTGCCGGGCAAGCAACTCGTCGTGCGCTAGCAGCCAAGATCTGAGCATCCGGGGACGGTTGCTAGACATGTTATTCGGAAGCATGCGGTACCCCACCAGATGTTCCGGCACCACCGCATAGTCATACCGCTCCGCAACTCGACAGCAAATCAGCCAATCTTCGCAGCCCTCCGCCCCTGCGTTTCGCAGTTTCCCTTCGAACCCATTCGCATCGACCAGCGCCTGCCGCCGAAACATCGCGGAACTCCCATTGCCCACAAAGTTCACTTCCAGAAGCGTTGGCAATGCACGTCCGTCAACCCGACTGCCTTCCCACGAATGGATAATATTTCCGAACACATCAATCGGAACATACCAGCAATAAACCAATCCAACACCTTCTCCACCCGCATCCAGAGCTTGAACTTGTCTTTCGATCTTTGTGGGAGACCACAAATCATCCGCATCCACGAACGCGATCAGCTCAGATTTCGCACTTTTCCACCCCGCATTCCGCGCAGCAGCAAGTCCCGCGTTCTTTTGCGAGATCAGCGAAACACGAGAGTCAGCCGCAGAATGCTCCATGGCGACCGCTGCAGTCCCGTCACTTGAACCGTCATCAATAACCAAGATTTCAAGCGCTTGATGGGTCTGCGAACGCACGCTTCGAAGAGTCTCATCAAGTGTCCCTGCCACGTTGTATGCAGGAATCACGACGGTCACTAGCGCCTCCGCTTTCATCAGAAATAAATCCTTCCGCTCCGGCTTCAATCGGAGATTCCAGCAACTGTTCAGACAACAACCTCCGAGAAGCCTCTCCAAATCAGCGGACTCATTCCAAAAGGCTCAAGCAACCCACATCGCGCAGCCCGTAAACTGAGCCCAAAGTCACCTGTGTTTTCATTCGAGTGGAACCGCCATAAAGATCTTTGAGTCACGCTGATGTTATCGTTGATGACAGAGCAAAAGCGCGCACCCCAGTTTCGCACGACGGCGGATGAATCGCTCCGATCATCCCAGCCCAACGACTACCCCGAGCCCATAAATCAGTTTATGGTGGGTAACTCAGCAATAAGGTAAACTCCATCACCCTAACCGCACCCTCTGCATCCTCGTCCCATGAACGCTGGTGAACCCTCCACCTGCCCATCCTCAAGTGCTTCGAGCACACCCACGCCTCCCCCCGTCGCTCCCTCAACGTACGCTCCCACCTATTGGCTGACCCGTTTCGTCCTGCTGCGACTGCTCGGATTTGTCTACTTAATCGCCTTTTTGGTCGCCGCCCATCAAGCGATCCCCCTTATCGGTCAGGATGGCATTCTTCCCGCGGAGGTTTTCCTCAAGCGTGTCGCCCATCACTTCGGCTCCACCAAGGAAGCGTTTTGGCACTTACCAAGCCTGTTCTGGTGGAATGTCTCAGACGCTTTTCTCCTCCAATGCGCATGGCTCGGAGTCGCTCTGTCAGTCGTCGTTCTTTGCGGCTACGCAAATTCTCTCCTCCTTCTGGTCCTGTGGGCACTTTACATGTCTTTCATCCACGTAGGACAACTTTGGTACTCCTACGGTTGGGAAACACAGCTTTTAGAAACCGGTTTGATTGCCGTTTTCTTTTGCCCTCTGTTGGACCTGCGTCCTTTCCCCCGCACCGCCCCCCCCATCGCCGTGGTGTGGGTTTACCGCTGGCTGATTTTTAGAATTATGCTCGGTGCAGGCCTCATCAAACTCCGCGGGGATGCTTGCTGGCGTGATCTAAGCGCCCTGTTTTATCACTACGAAACACAGCCCGTCCCCAGCCCGCTGAGCCGACTTTTCCACTTCGCCCCCGCTTGGTTTCACAAATTTGGCGTCCTTTGGAACCATGCCATCGAGCTTCTCGCTCCTTGGTTTGCATTCTGGCCGCGCAAGGTCCGACACGTATCTGGCATCCTCATGGCCAGTTTTATGGGGCTGGTGATTCTATCCGGAAATCTGTCGTTCCTAAACTGGCTAACCATCATCCCCTGCCTCGCGTGTCTCGATGACTCCCTGTGGCGATGCATCCTGCCCGCTTTCTTAGTGCGCCAATCAGAACGCGCAGAGGCCCACAAGACTCCGTCGCGCCTGATGATGATTGCCAGCGCAGGATTCGCGCTCGCAGTGGCTTGGCTGAGCATTAACCCAGTGAAAAACCTGATCTCCTCAAACCAGAGCATGAACGCCTCGTTTGACCCGCTTCATCTCGTAAATACCTACGGCGCTTTCGGGACGGTCGGTCGCGAACGCTATGAGATCGTCTTTGAAGGGACCGATGAATTTCTCGCCACAGATTCCTCCCTTTGGCGCGAGTATGAATTCAAAGCAAAACCGAGCGACCCTCGTCAGCGCCCGCCCATCATCACCCCTTATCACTACCGTCTCGACTGGCAGATCTGGTTTGCTGCCATCCCGGGTGTGCCCTACGACGTGCGCTCCCTGCCCACCGTGCAACACTACCCTTGGGTCGCTCATTTTATCTGGAAACTTCTACACAATCATCCCGCCACGCTGAGCTTGTTGGCCCACAACCCCTTCCCTCAAGCTCCCCCAAAATACGTGCGCGCAAGCTTGTATCGCTACAAGTTTACGCCCATCGGCAGTCCCGACCACTCTTGGTGGACCCGAGAAAGAGTCGGCACCTGGCTTCCTGCCGTTTCCCTCTATACTCCAGAATTTCGACGCCTCCTCGAAACTCAAGGCATGATCCAACCGGGTGCTCCCTAGCGACTCATCCTAAAAGATTTCAGGCAAGAGGCCGGCCACCCGAAAACCCATCCACTTCTCGAGCAATGGGCTGAACCCGTCTCCAAGGACCCTCGGGATTGATCAAATCCGTCCCGTCAGCAGCAGCACAATCAGGATAATCAGAAGAAGGCTGGCACCGCCACCAATGTAATGATTGCCGGAGCGAAAGCCGTAACCACCACCGCCTAAAAGCAGCAGGATAAGGAGAATAACGAGAATGTTCACGATGTTTGGTTGTTTGCTTTGGTTGTTTGCTAAACTGGAAGAAGGAGTGGCGTCTTGTTGAAGCCAGTTTAGCCGAGGCACACGGGCCCGTGCCATGGGGTGAACACCCCGTTCCGAAAAGCCTCTGCCCAATGACAGAGGCGCCTCATTCCCTACGACCGCTTCACGCACCCCACCCAAATGCCAAAGATTGCACTAAGGCGCGCAACCCTTGCGGATCATATAAAGTGTCGACACTTTAAAGCCCAGATCCCCCATGCCCAATCTCCCCACTCGAGCTTCGCTGCACGCCTCCCAAAAACCCGAGATCGCGGCACGATCAATGGCCGCACACATCGAAAGCATTCTCGAATGGGATCCCATTGGGTACGTTCCGCCAGCAAACGCCATCCCCACACCAAACGGCTTCCAATCTCTCGCGCCATGAGCTCCGACAGATCCCGCTCGATTTTCCTCAGATGGCTTTTCTCCATCGCAACGACCTTTGCTTTACATGCCCTTCGCGTAAACGGAACAACAGCGCCTCAGGAGGAGGCGTTCGCAAATACAATTCAGCCTCTGATCAAGGAGTTCTGCATCCCGTGCCACTCCACGGAAAAACAAAAGGGTGATCTGGATCTGGAACGCTTCAAGTCACTCGAAGAAATCAAACGCGACCCGTCAGTTTGGGAGCACTCTTTGGAACAAATCCGTGACGGAGAAATGCCGCCAAAGGACAAACCAAAGCCTTCTCCAGAGCAGTTGCACCGTCTAACGACTTGGATGCACACAACCCTCGATGAGATCGCTCTCAAAAACGCGGGTGATCCCGGGCCGGTCGTTCTTCGGCGCCTCTCCAATATGGAATACACCTATTCCGTACGCGACCTCACTGGAGTCGTCTCGCTAGATCCCGCAAAAGAGTTCCCTGTCGACGGAGCCGCCGGAGAAGGCTTTACCAACGCCGGCGCCGCTCTGGTGATGTCGCCATCCCTTCTCGGAAAGTATCTGGATGCAGCAAAACTCATTGCTTCTCACGCCGTTCTCACATCCCAAGGGTTTTGGTTTTCTGAAAACACCTCCTCTCGGGATTGGACCAACGAAATCCTCACGAAGATCCGAGCCATTTACACAAAGTATTCGTCTGAAGGGAATCCGACCGAGGTCATCCAGCAGAGTATCAAAATGAATACAGGCGCAGGAGGCCGCCTCCCAATCGCCAAATATCTCGCGTGCCTTCAGGGCAAAGAAAACGCGGAGGGCCTCAGTCCCAAATATCTCAAAATCCTACGCACCGCCCTTACCTCAACTCACCCATCTCAACTGCTCGAACCCCTCCGCGCCAAGTACGCAGTCGGAACCTTAACGGCCGCTGACATTGAGCCCTGGCAGCAGTCTCTCTGGAAACTAAACAGTATCGGACATCTCGGAAAAATAGACGGCCCAAAATCGTGGATGGAGCCGGTGACGCCGCTAACCGCCGAGCATGAAATCAAACTCAAACTGACTCCACCAGCCGATGGAAGCGACCTCACCCTTTACCTCACCACCGGCGATGCTGGCGACGGGCACACCGAGGACTTCGCAGTTTGGGAAAACGCCCGCCTCGTTTTTGAAGGCCGGCCAGACCTCCATCTCATGCACGTTCGTGCGGCCATCCAACACCTCGCCAATAGACGCAAAGAAGTCATTGCATCCACTCCGCAATGCCTCGCCGCTGCCCATGAAGCGGAGATGGCTGATCAACCCGCCGACATCACGAACCTCGCTCGCAAGTACTCTGTTTCGGCACCCATCCTTCAGGACTGGTTGAGCTACCTCGGGATCGGCTCAACAGCAGGAGTAAAACTCGGTCCTCTTCTGGAAAAAAAGAGGGAAAGCGCTGCTGACTATCCCTTCATCAAAGGATGGACGGGAGAGACTGACCTTAGTGTGCTCGCCAATTCCTCCGATCAAACAGTCCGTATTCCGGGCGCGATGAAGCCGCACAGCATCGCGATGCATCCTTCACCGAAACTAGCTTCAGTGATCGCGTGGAAAAGCCCAGTTGACTCCTCACTCCGGATTTCTGGCAGCATCCAAGACATTCACAATCCTGGAGGAAACGGCATCAGCTGGGCCTTACAATTACGGCGAGGAAACACCTCAGAGACGCTCGCAAACGGCCACAGCGATGGCGGCAAAATCATCCCAATGGGAACGCATAACGCAGTGAAAGTGACCCAGGGTGATGTCATCGCGATTGTGATCGGCGCAAAGAACGGCGATCACACATGCGACCTCACGGCCATTGACCTCGTGGTGAGCGATGGCGTCACAGAGTGGAATGCGGCAAAGGAGCTCTCACCCGACATCCTCGCCGGAAATCCCCATGCAGATGCACATGGGCACAAGGACGTATGGCATTTCTTCGGAGAACCCGAGTCCTCGGCAACGGCTCCACCGATTCCGAAGGATTCGATCTTAGCCAAATGGCGTCATTCAAAGCAGCTGTCCGCGAGAACGGAGATTGCGAAACAGCTGCAACAGCTTCTCCAAAAAGACATCCAATCCCTTGATGGAGATACTCCAGAGCGTACACTACACGCTCAGATCCTCGCACTAAACGGCCCACTCCTGGGTTCCGTACTCCGTTCTGGAAAGATGATCGATGATGGAACTCCCTCCGCTTACGGATTAGATCCCTCGCTATTTGGAAAGCATCCCAAGGGAACCCCAGTGGCGCCGCACCTCCTCTGCCTTCAGGCTCCTCATCTCTTGTCTATTAAGCTTCCAGCGGAGCTGGTTGCCGGCGCGGAGTTTGTGGCGACTGGACGCCTTCACCCCGCAACCGGTGGCGAAGCGAGCATTCAACTGCAGGCAAGCACCACAAAGCCCTCCACTCCAGAGGGCCTCCAATCGAGTGGCTCCTCCACGAAGACAGAAAGTGGAGCTTGGACCTCCAGCAAGACCTCCGTTGCTTTCAACACGCCAATCCTTGTCCACGATGGCAGTGCCGCGCGCAAACGCTTCGAGTCTTCTTTTGAAGACTTCCGCCAGTTGTTTCCGACAGCGCTCTGTTACACTCAAATTGTTCCCTCCGATGAGGTGGTGACGCTGACCTTGTTCCATCGCGAAGATGAGGTTCTCTCGCGATTGATGCTTGAAGATCGAGAGAGAGAGGAACTCGACCTCCTGTGGGAGCAACTGCACTTTGTCAGCCAAGACGCGCTCACTCTCGTCGATGCCTTCGAGCAACTGTGGCAATATTCAAGTCAGGACGGACCCGATAAACCAAACGGAGACCGTCGACTTGCCCCACTCCGTGAGCCAATCCTCAAAGGCGCCGAGCGTTTCAAAAAGCGGCTCCTGGAAGTCGAACCACAACATTTGCAAGAAGCGATTCGGTTCGCGGCCCGCGCTTGGCGACGTCCGCTGACCAATGCTGAGGAATCGGAGCTCCGCGCGCTCTATCAGGAACTCCGACGGAAAGAATTGCCGCATACCGAATCCATCCGAATGTTGATCACTCGCACCCTCATTGCTCCGGCATTTCTGTACCGCGGCGAACGCCCAGGTTCTGGATCAACCGGAACCCCTGTTAGCGACTGGGAGTTAGCCACTCGGCTCAGTTACTTTCTTTGGGCCGGCCCGCCCGACGATGCGTTGTTGGCAGAGGCAAAAGCAGGCGCGCTGAGAAACGACTCTGCACTCGTTACGCAAACAAAACGCATGATTAAAGATGCACGGACCCGTCGATTAGCGACGGAGTTTGGATGCCAATGGCTCCACGTCCGCGATGTGGCAACGCTGGACGAAAAGAGCGAACGCCATTTTCCAACCTTTAATGCGATCCGCAGCGACCTGCAGGAGGAAGTCGTTCTCTTCTTCATGGATTTCTTTGCTGAAAACCGTTCCGTCCTGTCGCTATTGGATGCCGATCACTCCTTCCTCAACCGACCTCTTGCCACGCACTATGGTCTGGAATTCGAAGGCGACGGCTGGCGACGTGTTGACGGTCTTCGAAATCAAGGACGCGGCGGTATTCTGGGATTTGGCAGCACGCTTGCCAAACAAAGCGGAGCCTCACGCACCAGTCCGATTCTCCGGGGCAACTGGCTGAGCGAGGTCATTCTTGGCGAGAAGCTGCCACGTCCCCCAAAGGGCGTTCCCATTCTTCCCGAAGAAGCTCCAGAAGGATCTACAGAACGCCAACTCATCGAGAAACACAGCTCGGACCCTGTCTGCGCAAAATGCCATAAGCGCATTGACCCTTTCGGCTTTGCCCTCGAAGGGTTCGACGCGATCGGCCGCTCGAGGACAAAAGATTCAACGGGCCTTCTCATCGATACGACCACAACCCTTCCAGATGGCACACCCATCGAAGGCCTTTCAGGGCTCCGCAAAGCCCTTTTAAATAAACGATCCGAAGACTTCGAACGCCAATTCTGCCGAAAACTCCTCGGATACGCCCTCGGTCGCAGCATTCAGCTTTCGGACAGACCCCTCATCGATGCGATGGTTACAAATCTAAAAAGAAATGATCACAGGGTTTGGAGCGCATTGGAACTCATCGTAAAAAGCCCCCAATTCCGACAAGTCCGCGGCAAAGATTTCGAGATCCTCTCCACGAAATAACCTCCATCCATCCCTCCTCATAATGCAAACACACCACTTCTCCCGACGCGCTTTTCTGCGTGGCCTTGGCGTTAGCATGGCTTTGCCTTGGCTTGAGTCTTACAATGTCTGGGGCGACGAACCGGTTCGGAATCGAGCCTCAAGCGAAGCTCCTGTGCGCCTCGCGGTGCTCTTCTCAGGGAATGGATTCCACTCCAAAGAGTGGTGGGCAAAGGGTCATGGAAAATCCATGGAACTGGGGCAGGTCCTCCAGCCATTGACGGATTTTAGAGAAAAGATGGTGTTCATCCGTGGCCTCTACCATGAGGAAGCCAGAAAGGGGAATATCCACAGTTCGCAAACCGGCAACATGCTCTCAGGCGCCCCCATTGCATCCGGCGGCGACATCCGTTCCGGAACCAGCTTCGACCAACTTCTCGCACAGACCTATGGGCGTTCCACCAAAGTGCCGAGCTTGGTGTTGGGATGCGAAATAGCAAATCCATCGGTGCACAAGAACTACTCGATGCTCTACAGCTCACACATCTCGTGGAGCTCGCCAACCACACCGACCCCGCTCGAGGTTTATCCTGCCCTTGCCTTCGACCGTCTTTTCAAAAACGAAGTTTCTGCGGCCGACAAAAGCGTTCTCGACGCAGTCCTTGCAGACGCCAACCACCTTCGCAGAGACATCAGTAGGGCAGACCAACAGAAACTCGACGAATACTTGGAATCGGTTCGCGATGTGGAAAGGCGCATCGAGAATGCTGCGAAACGAGGCGAATTGCAGGGATGGCGCCCCTCATTGGAGAAGCCAAACATCCTGCGTCCAGCGGACGGAATCCCCCAAGATATTGCGGAACATATGCGCCTCATGTGTGACATTCTCGTTTTGGGTTTTCAGACGGACACCACTCGGATCACAACCCTCAAACTCAACAACGACCATAGCGCTCTGCGGTTCCCGAATCTTCCGAGCGTACAGCAAGCAGGCAATGGAATCGATTACATGATTCATCACCTTCTCTCGCATTCTGACGGAGATGACTGGCTGAAAGTGAACCAGTTTTTCATGGAGCAAACCGCGTACATCTCACGCAAAATGCAAGCCATTCAGGAAGGCCCAAGAACCCTACTCGAAAACACGATGCTCCTACACTGCTCAAGTATGATGGCTGGGGCAAAACACGATAACGATCAACTCCCAGTCCTCCTTCTCGGAGGGGCTGGCGGGCGTTTGAACGGAGGCCGAGTCGTTGATTACAAGGACAAGTCAGAGCGCCAACTCTGCCGACTCTTCCTGTCGCTCATGGACAAAATGGACGTCCGCCCAAAGACCTTTGGCGATGCACAATCCATGCTGGAAGAAGTCTAAAATCCTTCCTTTCTGCGCGCGTCTTCGCGCCGATTCACTTTGGCTCTACGGCTTCTTGAGATCCTCTCCGGAAGGACTCGTCTTCTCGTGAATCATTTGAGCCAGATAATAGAACTGTTTCGACACATCGTGAAATGGATCTGTGCTCACAATGATCACCGAGGTTCCCATTCCTTTTTCCAAATCGCCGACCTCAAACCAAACCAGCGTGCTGTGAATTCCGTTAGCACCAAAATGATAGGCCGCACTTGGTTTCTTAGAGAGCATGAGCGCGCCGGCTCCGTAGAAACAGTTCTCCTGGGTTTCCTTCAAGATCTTGAAAGATTCAGGCCGGCGTAGGATCGCGTCGGAGGTCGGATTGCCATTAATCCCAGACATCAAGTGGCGTATGAAATACATCCATTCGCGCAAAGTGCAGGAAGCCGCCGCCGAAGGCGCAATCATCGGATCCAACTCTTTGGCCACAGGCTTTCCGAGTCCCTGCTTCTGCGCCTCTTGAATGGCCACCTTCTTCGAGAGAAGGCGCGCTCGCTCCAACCCCAACGGTTCGAAAATCTTCTTTCGCAATAAGGTTTCGTACGACTCAACCGGATCCGAGATACGCTCCAACAATTCTCCAAGAAAGGCGTACCCCTCATTGGAATACTGAAACATATACTGAGCATCCTTCGCGTCCTGCCGATACCCCACAGGCCCTTGCTTCAGGATCTTCCTCATCAATGCATCACGCCCACCTTTCTTGGGAGAGATAAAGTCCGTCGTGTCCACCCCAGGGAACCCGGCATGGTGCGTCAATACGTTCATCAACGTGATGTCTTTGAACCCAGCGTGCACCTCAATAGGCCGCTTCGGACGACGCGCTTTTTCGTCCGCTTTTTCGATCTGTCGGGCAAGTTCTTCGATGGTAGAAGACAAACTCAAGCGCCCCTCTTCCACCGCTTGAATTATCATCACCGCTGTCATCGTCTTCGTATTTGATCCAAGCCCAAACCGATGCGTGTCAGCGAAAGTCGGATCACATTCCACCACAGAACCGTCCTTCAGAAATTGGCACGTGTAACTGCTCCCATCGCGAGTCGAGTACATGCACCACGAGTTCTTAAGCGCCGACTCTTTCAGGATGCCTCCTAATTCCTCAGGAGTCAGATCCACAGCACGCACTGAACCTCCCCAAAGAAGGCTCCCCGCAAAAACAACAAGGAGTAAACGGCCCATTCGTCGCAAGAAATGGCACATGGATTGGCAATCACGTTTGGGGAGGAATGAGGACATTCGCATCGAGACAGTTTCGGGGAGGGGTTAGAACGAACGGCACAAGACGCGCCGCCGGCTTCAAAGATTACACCGGCATACTTGAGTTTTCCACAGCTCAGACTCTGAATTGCAGACACCTCATCCCTCACGGCAAAAAGTGGACCTGTAAAACTCACTCAGAAGTTCTTGCGGAAACATCAAGAAAGCCCAGGAACACCCTTCCGAAGCCCGTTGAGCCGCATCTTTTCAGCGACACGCTTAATCCTTTCCCGTCATACTTTTCCACTAATCCTGAGTGCCCTTAAAAATCGGAGCTTCGATGCCTAAAAATTGGATACCCCTTTGCACCTCACTCGGGCACATTCAAAGACACTCGCACCTTAAGGCTAAGAGGCGCGTGGATTTCTAGGTTAGCTCAACGACGAAGCCCCCATTCGCTAAGAAATTGAAATTGATGTTACGCGCGCCTTCCCTCCAGCTCATGAATCTTTGCCGGTCACGGCTCACCAATTTGCTGAGTCCGATGTCTTCGAAAATGCCGATCCTAAAAGGCATCCCACGGCTCTGCAGGCTAATAGCCGCCCTTGTTTTATTTGGCGCGCCCAGCCCAACCGACGCCGCGAGCGCGGCGGACATCCAGTTCAACCGCGATATTCGCCCCATCCTCTCGGACAAATGTTTATCCTGCCACGGCTTCGATCCAAAACACCGAGAGGCAGGAGTCCGATTGGATACCTTTGAAGGAGCCACGGCCGAACACGATGGGACCCGCGCGATCGTCCCCGGAGACCTTTCCAAGTCCGAGGCATGGAAGCGGATCCTGAGCACTGATCCAGACGAGGTCATGCCGCCTCCAAAGGCCCACAAAACGCCTCTCACCGAGCGCCAACGCGACTTATTGAAGCGTTGGATTCAAAACGGAGCGCGTTATGAAAAACATTGGTCCTTTGTTCCCCCAACTCGGACAGAGCCCCCCTCATCCTCTGCCGCTTCACATCCTATAGACCGGTTCATCCAGTCCACACTCGCTACCCACCAACTCCAGCCTTCTCCGCTCGCAGATCCAACTACGCTCATGCGTAGAGTTTGCCTTGATTTAACCGGTCTGCCCCCAACTCCGCAGGAGGTCGATACCTTCCTAACCTCTTTCTCCAAGGATCCTGAGTTGGCCTACCAAGACCTTCTCGAAAGGCTGCTTTCAAGCCCCCACTACGGCGAACGATGGGGCCGTTGGTGGCTGGATCAAGCGCGGTACGCCGATAGCAACGGGTATTCCATTGATGCCCCACGCCAAATCTGGAAATTCCGCGACTGGGTTGTTCAGGCGCTTAACGCGGACATGCCATTTGATCAATTCACTATCGAACAACTCGCTGGCGACCTTCTCTCCGGGTCGACTGACGCACAAAAAATCGCCACGGGATTCCACCGCAATACACAGATTAATCAAGAGGGGGGAATTGACCGCGAACAGTTCCGAATCGATAGCGTTTTTGACCGCGTCGCAACCACAGGCACCGTCTGGCTCGGACTCAGCGTTGGATGCGCCCAGTGCCACGACCACAAATTCGATCCCATCGAACAAAAGGAATACTACCGGCTCTTCGCATTTCTGAACAATCAGGACGAACCCACCATGAAGGTGTTCAATCCCTCCGTTGACGTTTCAAGTTTGACGCAGGAATTCAAAAGCATGGAGGAGAAGCTCAAAGCCTATATGAGCGAACACGCTGCTGACTTGGATGACTGGGAGGCCAAACTGACTCCGGGAGCCAAAAAAAGCATCTCGAGCACGCTGTTGAAAATTCTCGAAGTGCCGAAAGCGAAGCGCTCTTTTGCACAGAATCGTTCTTTATTTGCTGGCGGCATCGGTGGTGTCGGCCCATTCCGCGAAGCCAATGATCGCTACAACGAGCTGGATACGATTCTGAATCAGGGTGTAACGACGCTGGTTCTGAAAGAACTGCCAAAGCCACGAAAGACAACCGTCTTTGTCAAAGGCGACTTCACACGCCCTGCAGATGAAGTCATGCCAGGCACTCCCTCTGTTTTGCATCCTCTGGAAGCATCCTCAGAAGTGCCGACACGCCTCGATCTGGCAAGATGGCTCGTGCATCCAAAGAACCCGCTCACAGCGCGCGTCATCGTCAACCGAGTCTGGCAGCAATACTTCGGCCGGGGCATTGTAGAAACTGAGAACGACTTCGGAATGCAGGGCACTCCACCTTCCCACCCAGAGTTGCTGGATTGGCTGGCTACCGAGTTTCTCCAAAAAGGTTGGAGCCTCAAGCAACTCCACCGCGCCATCCTCACTTCACAGACCTACCGCCAGAGCTCGAAAGAACGCGATGATGTGCGGGAGAAGGATCCAAATAACCTCCTGCTCGCTCGACAGCAGAGGCTTCGACTGGATGCTGAAGTGGTCCGTGACGTGGCACTTTCTGCCTGCGGGTTGCTCTCCCAAAAAATTGGCGGCCCTCCCGTCTATCCCCCCATTCCCGACGGAGTGATGGGGCAAGGTCAGGTCAAACGCGTCTGGAGCGTGAGTAAAGGGGACGACCGCTACCGCCGAGGCCTGTATACATTCATTTACCGAGCATCGCCGCCTCCATCGCTGACCGTCTTCGATGCCCCGGAAGGCTTTAGCACCTGCACTCGACGAATCCGCAGCAATACGCCGCTTCAGGCTCTGACATTGATGAACGATACCGGCTTCTTTGAGTTCGCCGAGGCACTAGAAAAAATCATCCAAAACGACGGCCTTGAAACCGCCTTCCGCCGCTGCATGAGTCGCAAACCTCAACCCGAAGAGCTCTCTATTCTTCAGCGCCTAGACTCGATCAACACCGCACGAACCCTGCTCAACCTGGACGAGACCGTCACCCGCGAATAATTCCCCATGACTCTCCAAGACCTCACCCGCCGACATTTCTTCAGTCGTTGTTCCGTAGGACTCGGATCCATCGCACTGTCCTCACTGCTGAGCGAGCGCGGCCTCGCTGCCGCCCAGCAAAAAACGAAAATGCAGAATCCGTTGGAGCCCAAGAAGACCCACTTTCCGGCGAAAGCAAAGAACGTCATCTTTCTGTTCATGGCGGGCGGCCCATCGCAGTTGGACCTGTTCGAGCATAAGCCCCAACTAAACACTCTCAACGGGCAGCCTATCCCCGATAGTTACACGGCCGGAAAACGCTTCGCGTTCATGGATAGCTCCCATCGCTCAAACCTGCTGGGAACCAGATTCGACTTCGCCCAACACGGCCAGTCGGGAGCTTGGGTGAGCAACCTGCTTCCTCACACGTCCAGCATCGTCGATGACCTAACCTTCGTGACCAGCTGCAAAACGGACCTCTTCAATCACGCTCCAGCGAAGCTCTATATGAACACGGGAAGCGGCCTATTCGGACGCCCCAGCATGGGCTCGTGGGTCACCTACGGCCTTGGTAGCGAGTGTGAAAATCTTCCAGGTTTTGTCGTCCTCCAAAGTGGCCCGCGAGGCCCTCGCGGCGGAGCCGTCTTATGGGGAAGCGGCGTTCTCCCCACCACCTTCCAAGGCGTGCCACTCCGCAATCAAGGCGACCCCATCGTCAACCTCTCCACCCCAAAAACCATCTCGGAGCCCCAACAACGCCAACTCATCGATGCCGTTAGCGAACTAAACCTCCGGCGCCTGGTAGAAACCGGTGACCAAGAAATCGCCACGCGCATCAACGCCTACGAAATGGCGTACCGCATGCAAACTAGCGCTCCCGAGTTGATGGATATCCAAGGAGAATCCAAGGCAACCCTCGACTTATACGGCATCAAAGATGTGCGAGAGACCACCTTCGCCCGCAATTGTCTGCTTGCGCGCCGACTCGTCGAACGCGGCGTCCGTTTTATCCAACTCTACGACACCAATTGGGATCACCACGGCGGCCCAACCGAAAATCTCGAGAAACATCTCCCCGAAAAATGCCGCGATATCGACCAAGCCTGCGCCGCCCTCGTGCGCGACCTTAAACAGCGCGGCCTCCTCGACTCTACCCTCGTCATTTGGGGCGGCGAATTCGGACGCACTCCCATGGGTGAAGTTCGTGAATCTACGGGACGCAATCACCACATTGATGCCTTCACGATGTGGTTTGCTGGGGGCGGATTCAAACCCGGACTCATCTATGGGAAGACCGATGAGTTCGGCTTCGGCCCCGTCGAAAACCCAGTGCATGTTCACGACATTCACGCAACAATCCTGCACCAACTCGGCCTGGATCACAAAAGGCTCAGCATTCAGTCTCAAGGCCTCGATTTTCGCCTGACAGGGGTGGATCCTGCACGTGTCGTAAAAGACCTGCTCGCTTGATCCATTTTCTGTGGCGAGAGCTCTCTTTCCGCCCCCCGCACCCCCTCCCATGTTCTTCCACTTCCTCGCGAGACTCATTCTCCAAACGACCACGGCCCTTACCATTGCCCTTCAGGCGACTGCCGTGAGCACGCCGCCATCAGCTCCAACCGACCCCTCCGCAGAGCCGGCGACAGGACCTGCTGCTCGTCTCACCGAATACCTCCCTCCTCAAAAGCCGCTGAAGCCTTTCGACGACGGCAATTTCATTCTTAATAAAGATGAAGTGGTCGTGTTTACGGGTTCAGAAAACATGGTCCAAGAGCAACACCTCGGGGCTCTTGAATCTCGCTTGGCCATGCAATGGAAAGACGCCACTCCCCGATTCCGACACATGAGCTGGGAGGGTGATACGGTCTTTAGACAGAACCGGATGATGCAGTTCGGGTCTTGGCCCACAAATCTTCAGGCCGCTGGCGCCACGGCTATTGTCGCGTGGTTCGGACAGGTCGAGGCGCTGGACTCCACAAAAACCGTGAAAGATTTCAGCCAAGCCTACGGGATGCTACTGGAGGAATTTGCGAAGCAAACCCCAAGGATTGTGATCATCGGTCCGGCTCCATTTGAGAAACCGTCCAGCAATCTCATTCCAGACAACACTCGCTTAAATCAACGCATCGCCGAGTTTAGCGAAGCAGCCAAAGCAATCGCTCAATCTCGCGGATTCATTTTTGTCGACCTTGCTCGCTTGCTCGCTGCTCGGAAGGAAAACGGGCTGACTCGAAACGGCATGCACTACACGGAAAAGGGATGGAATGTCGTCGGACAGATCATCGCTCAATCCCTCGGCGCTTCAGTAACCCCTTCCGAAGCCCTGCAAAAGGCTGTGGTAGAAAAGAACCGCCTCTGGTTTGACACTTGGCGCTGTATGAACTGGGCGTTCGCCTATGGAGACCGAGTCCAAGTGTCTTTCGCAAAACCTGCGGCTGATCACCCCTCCTTAACTGACGAGCTCAAAAAGTTTCAACCGCTCCTCTCCTACAACGACGCGAGGGTCGAATCTCTCGCTTCTGGCAAGGAAGCACCCGCACCTTTGCAGCCTCAACTCAATCGCGCTGACCCTCCCGCCCCGTCGCCGGAAGAACAACTCGGCAACTTCAAAATCCGAGATGGGTTCGAAGTCAACTTGTTCGCGGATGAAAAGTTGGGAGTGGTTCGTCCCATTCAGATCCGTTGGGACGAGCGCGGTCGACTCTGGGTCGCCTGCACTCCCGCATATCCACAGCTGCAACCCGGCGAACACGGCAATGACTACATCCTCGTTCTTGAAGATACCGACGGCGATGGACGCGCCGACAAATCATGGCGCTTCGCGGAAAACCTCACCATGCCGATGGGCTTCGAGTTTGCTCCGAAATCGGTAGGGGGTGGCCTCTATGTCTGTGAAAGCACCCAACTCGTTCATCTCACAGACCTCGCTGGCCGTGACAAGGCGGATGGGCGCGAAGTGATTCTCAGCGGGTTTGGAACAGGCGACACGCATCAAGACGCCAACTCGCTGCGATGGGGACCGGATGGGTGCCTCTGGTTTTCTCAAGGCTACCATATTTGGTCTTATGTGGAAACGCCTCACGGTCTTTCAGAGCTCAATCGGAGCGGCCTCTGGCGCTACAACCCACGCACTTGCCGCCTTGATTCTTTCCTGAATGAAAGCGGCGCAGGCCTCAATTGCTGGGGCACCGCTTGGGATAACTTCGGCCAGATGTTCCACGGAAGCGGCGCAGACACAAAAATCTGGCACAGTACTCCCGCGCTCATCCCCACCCTCCATCCGCAACTGCTCCCAACGGGAATCGCCGCCTCACGCGGCAAAAGCATGGAACCCGAAATTCTAGAGAGCAGTCATCTTCCAGAAGACCTCCGGGGCGTCCTTCTAAAGAGCACCTACTACACCAGCCAGATTCAGCTCTATCGCCTGCGGGACTCTGAATCCACCTTCGTGAGCGAAGATCTGGGCGACCTACTCTCGGGCGGCAACGAGTTTCGTCCCGTTGAAACGCGTGTCGGCCCAGATGGAGCACTCTATGTGTGTGACTGGTTGAATCCCGTGATCGGCCACTACCAAGCAAGCTATCGCGACCCACGCCGAGACCGCTCTCACGGCCGCATTTGGCGCGTCACCGCGAAAGGACGCCCCCTTGTTCAGAAGCCAAATTTCGCTAAGAAAAGCCCTGAAGAACTGGTTTCGCGCCTCCGCGCTACGGAACGCTGGGAACGCGATGCTGCCAAGTTTGCCCTTTACCGAATGGATTCGACGCTTGTGCTTGCAGCTGCAAATGCCGCGCTGCAAATCCCCGAAAACGTCCTAAACACACGGTTCCTCTACGAACTGAGCGGCGTGTTTGCCGCCCATGAAGCGATCTCACCTGAAATCGTTGCGCGCCTAATGGCGTCAGAGGATTTTCGCGAGCGTGCCTGGGGAACCCATCTCGTTGGAATATGGGCCCACAAATTAGAAAGCCCTTTAACCCTTCTGAAAAAAGCCATGGCGGACCAACATCCACGAGTCCGACTAGAGGCCATTGTCGCTTGTGCATGGATGCCCGAAGCGCTCGCAAACGAGGCTCTCAAAATAGCGTCCCTCTCGCTGGAGCAATCCTCCGACGCCGCCATCTCTCATGCCCTCACGCAATGCATACACGCTCTTTCCCCATTTTGGAAACCAGCACTGGCAACCGGGAGCCTCGATTTTGAAGGTCGCACCAACGCACTGGTTCGTGTGCTCACCACGCTCCCCGATAGCAGTCTCTTCCCAACGATTCGTAACTTGATCGACTCCCGAAAACTGAATGATTCCGATCGCGACCTCCTGCTGAAGGCAATCGTCGACGAAGGAGGTCCTAGCGATGCCTCGTACGCGCTGGCGAAAGCACAAACCGCCCAACCTGTGCTCAATGCCATCCGAGATGCAGCCAGAAAAGCCAATGGAGTAGGCTATTCCGACGTCACACTCGAGATGCTGCTGAGCGTACACTCCGGAATACGAATTGCGGGATGCCAGATTGTTGCGTCTGTCGGATCTGAAAAGCCAGAAGCAGCAAAGAATCTTTCCTCAATTTTAGCGAATTCAAATGCCTCGTCAGCGGAACGCGGCGCAGCGTTAAAAGCACTCGCTAAAGTCAGAGGAAAAGACGCTTTGGAGGAAATTCTGCGCCTCTCGGATTCACCCGATCCAACTCTCCGGATGGGAGCCCTTTCAGCAGCCACTCCACTCGATACCCATGCCGTTGCCGAGCGTTGTGCGAAGCTGCTTGGAACGGTGTCTTCAACCAAGGCAGTTTCAGAACTACTCACTCCTCTGCTCGCCCAAAAAAGTGGTTCTGCCTTGCTCGCGAAAGCCATTCAAAATGGGGGATTACAGGCAGAGTCAGCAAAGCTTTCACTACAGTGGCTATCACAAAGTGGATATGATGAACCTGCACTGCGTTCTTCGTTGGTCACGGCGGCAGGCATTAAAGCGATAGATTCACAGTACAGCGAATCGCTGGTCAGTCGGTGGGTTGCTCGCTCGCAGGCCAATGGCAATGCCGCTCAAGGCGAGAAGGTATTCAAAGCCGCTCAATCCACGTGTACGGCCTGCCATAAAGTCGGCAGTGAAGGCGGCATTCTAGGTCCAGATCTCAGCGCAATTGGACGCGCCATGACACCGGAGATGATTGTGGAGTCCGTGCTTTGGCCAAAGCGGCAGGTGAAGGAAGGCTATATGCTCACCCAAATCACGACAAAAGAAGGTTCGATCCAGCAGGGTTATAAGGCGTCTGAAACCGCTGAAACTCTGACTTTAAAGGACCTGTCCGGGAATCCCACCGCACCCATTCTCAAAAGCAAAATCGCCACGCGTACAGATGCTGGAACTCTGATGCCTGAGGGCCTGATGTCGCCCCTCAGCGAGGCCGAGGAACTGGATCTTTTCAAATACCTTTTCGACCTCGGAAAATAGCAACTGCCTAGAGAAGCGTCTCCCACGACGAGAATTCACCCCCTGAGTGATCAGGCCGAGCCAACTCCCATGATCACGCAGGAGCAAGCAACTCCACCTAAGCCCGCTGGCTGGTATACGTCCCACCCGCCCTGTCCTTAACGACAACACAATACATCCCCACATCCTCCGCCCGTAGCGATGGGAAATACAAAATGCTACCCGCAGCCCAGTGAGAGCGATTAACAAATCAAGGAGTGAAGGAGGGTGTTTGTGAAAACACTCTAGTCACTCTCCCCTCCTGTACCCCGAGGCGCTGGACATCGCCACGGAGGAGTTTCAGCTCATCGTTCCCGCCACCTACCAACACGCGGACAAGTGGGGCCTGTTCATCTGAATTTCCCCCGGCGACACGCCTGGCATCCCGGCGGAGTGAGAACCGGTGCTGACAGCGCGCGCGAGTTGCGGAAGCGGGGCAAAAAGCCAATGCTTACCAATAACCGTCAGACGATGCATCACCTCCTCACCCTCCTCTTCGCCCTGCTGCTGGCGCCCCTGGTCTCGCTCCAGGCGGCCGAAGGTCTTCCCGAACCGCCGGTGAGCTGGAAATATCCTCCCGAAATGCTGGGGGCGAGCGTGGAGGTCTATCGCGAGGTGAATGGCATCAAGCTCAACGCCTACGTCTTCACCCCGCCGCACCATCAGGCATCGGATCGTCGGCCGGCGGTACTGTTCTTCTTCGGTGGTGGCTGGAAAGGCGGGACTCCGGGACAACTGCTCCCACAGTCGCTCTACCTAGCCCAGCGAGGCATGGTCGCCATCCCCTGCGATTACCGGGTGCTGAGCCGCCATGGAATCAGCCCCCAGGACTGCCTGCGCGATGCGAAGGCGGCGATACGCTGGGCTCGCGCCAATGCTGCGCGCTTGGGTATCGACCCCAACCGAATCGTCGCCGGAGGCGAATCTGCCGGCGGACACCTCGCCGCGGCGGTAGCGCTGGTACCAGGCTTCGAGGAGGGAGCGCATCCCGAAACCAGCTCGATGCCCAACGCCCTCGCGTTGTTTAACCCCGCCGTATTGCTATCGCCGGCGGAAGGCCACCCTGGGTTGCTTTCAGAAGCAAGCCTCGCCAATCTCAGCGCTCGCACCGAAGGCCGGCCACGAGAGATCTCCCCCTATCATTTCATCCGCGCTGGTTTGCCTCCAAGCATCCTCTTCCACGGAACGAAAGACGAGGCGGTGCCATTCCCCACGGTGGAGCTCTTCGCCCAAGCCATGAAAGCCGCAGGCAATCGCTGTGAGCTCAAGGCCTACGAAGGCCAGCCGCACGGATTCTTCAATCCAGGCCGCGGTCAAGGCGAGCCGCGCGAGGAAGCCAACCGATGCTTCCACCGAACGATCCGCGAACTGGACGCCTTCTTCGTATCGCTCGGCTATCTCGAGCCGACGGGCAAGTCACCAGTGCTCGCAGCCAAGAAGCTTTCGGACTTCCAGCCGCTCGTCCGTAAGGAGTCGTGGACCGAGAAATGGCCGGACGCTTCCGGCAAGGCCGAGACACGCGAGGTGACGGGCGAAGTCTGGACGCAGGCCATGCAGGCCTCGCTCGACGCCCAAGGCACGCTGCACATCCCCGCAAGCGCACAGCCCTACTACATCGACGGCCCGCTGGTCTTGAAGTCCGGCCAGAAACTCAGCGCCGACCCGACCGCCGAGATCCGCCTCAAACCCGGAAGCAACACCTGCATGGTGCGCAACGAACATGTCGTCACACTGAACACCAAGCCCGTGCCGGCCGATCAGCCGCTTGACACCGACATCGCCATCGAAGGCGGGATCTGGACGACTCTGGCGAACGCCGTCGCCAACAACGGAAATACCCTCGGCCTATCTTCGAAGGCCAATCCCGCCTTCGGCACGCACGGCGTCATCCTGCTCCAGAACGTCCGCCGTGTTACCATAAAGAACCTCACCATTCGTCAGAGCAGGCCCTTCGGGGTGCATC